>CAZGLO010000025.1:0-9256 GCA_964526735.1 uncultured Chloroflexaceae bacterium
GACGGGTGGAGGAGCGAGCACAAGCCCAGGTGCTTTAGCTCTGGGTAGCTGACCCATTGTTATATGACTGGTTTTGCCGCCAATAACGTGCACGAGCAGATTTCTCGTGTTCAGTAGCTTTGAGGAGATAGTTCATGGATGGCCACAGTCTTTCCTTTTTGAAGACATTGCTCGACACCCCCGGCCCGTCGGGAAACGAAGCAGGGGTGTCGAAGATATGGCGTGATGAAGCGCGAGCCTTTGCTGATGATGTATATGCCGACGTGCAGGGGAACAGCTTTGCGGTGCTCAATGGCGATGGCCCGCGTATCCTCCTGGCGGGGCATATTGACGAAATTGGCGTGGTCGTAAGCTATATTGATGAGAACGGGTTCTTGTCGTTTCAGCCGCTTGGCGGGTGGGATGCCCAAGTCCTCGTAGGCCAACGCATCAGGCTGCTTGGAACACACGGGCCTGTGATAGGAGTTATTGGGAAGCGGCCTATCCACCTAATGGAAGCTGACGACCGCTCCAAAGCCAGCAAACTGAAAGACTTGTGGATTGATATCGGGGTCAAGAGCCGGATGGAGGCAGAAGACTATGTGCGTGTTGGCACGGTGGGGGTGATAGACGTTCAGCCGCACGAGATGCCCAATGGCCGCATCGTTAGCCGGAGCATCGACAACCGCATTGGGGCCTACACGGTGCTTGAAGCGCTACGGTTGCTCTCAAACCAACGTCCGACAGCCACGGTAGCGGCCATCGCCACCACGCAAGAAGAGACCAGCTTGGCGGGGGCGAAGACCGCCACGTTCCGCTTTGACCCACACATTGCCCTTGTGGTCGATGTGACGTTCGCCACCGATCATCCGTTTATTGATGTCCGCGAACACGGTGATATTCGTCTTGGCAACGGGCCGGTGTTGTCAAGGGGGGCAGGGTGTAGCCCACTTGTCTATGAACGACTTCTGGCGGTCGCTCAAGAGGAAGGTCTCCCCTACCAAATATCAGTTTCTTCCCGCTATAGTGGGACAGATGCCGACGTTATCCATATGGAGCGGGCCGGAGTGGCAACGGGGCTGATTTCTGTCCCCAACCGCTACATGCACTCGCCCAACGAAATGGTCACCCTCTCCGATCTTGACCACGTCGCACGGTTGATAGCGGCTTTTGTCCGCTCTGTGCAGTCAGAGATGGACTTTGTGCCAGCGCCATAACCGCATCGCCCCATACAGACTATAGACGACCGACGGGCGGCCATAGCGATTGGTCTCCCACGTCACCAATACCGGCACGGAGCCAAATACCCATCCGCCATTGCGTTCCAGTCGTCGTAGAGAGAGATGGTGGGTGCTGAGGCGACGGCGTTTTGAAGCACCAGCGGGTGGTTGTGGAGACAAGCGATGGCAAATTTGCTTGAAACGCTTGCGAGCTATGTTCCTGAACTCGTAGTACGCCGCCTAAAGGTAGACGCATCCCCCCCGAGCACCGCCGTAGAAGAGCAGCTTCCTGCTGCGGTGCTCTTCGCCGACCTCTCTGGTTTTACCGCGCTGGCCGAACAGCTAGCCCAACAAGGCCCCGCCGGTGCTGAACAACTGAGTGGCTTCCTCAACAGTACCTTCGATGAACTCATCAACCTCATCACCGCCCTTGGCGGAGACGTGGTGACCTTCGCGGGAGACGCCCTGCTTGGTCTCTGGCCCGCCTTGAAAAATGACGATGGCCTTGAGCCTGATTTCGATTCCATTGAGAAGGTGACCTTGCGTGCCGCGCAGTGTGGCCTTGCCCTGCAAGAGCTATTCAACGACGAACGCACCTCCACCAAGATACAGCTCGGCGTGCGGATTGGCATTGGCGTGGGCCAAGTCTCAATGACGCATATTGGCGGGGTGTTTGGGCGATGGCTGTGGCTGGTGACGGGCGGGCCGATCTCGCAAGTGATGCGCGTTGAGCAGTTGGCCGCGCCCGGGCAGGTGATCCTCTCTCCCGAAGCGTGGGAACTCATCCATGCCAACTGTGTGGGCTATCCGCTGGTGAATGCAAAAGCATCGAAAGCGCCAGCATCAGCACCCGCACCGCACAGCAATGGAACCCAAGCCTCTTACACCACCGATACGGTTGTTGCCCCGTTCACAGAAGGGGTATTACTCGACTCCATCGTGCATCCCGCCCCTATCCGCAGCCCGCTCACAACGACGCTTGCCGAAGACATGGAGTCGATGCTGCGAGCCTATATCCCTGACGCCGTTTTGAGCCGCCTTGACGCCGGACAGGGCAATTGGTTGGCCGAATTGCGGCTCGTGACCGTCCTATTCATCAATCTCCCCGACATCGATGGCGATACCGATATGAGCTTGGATCAGATACAGGCGGGTATTTGCTCGCTTCAGAATGCCCTCTACCGCTATGAGGGCAGCGTCAACAAGCTCAGTATTGATGAAAAGGGGACGATCCTGATTGGCGTGTTTGGGCTGCCCCCCTTGGCCCACGAAGACGATGCGGTGCGCGGTGCAGAGGCGGCTGTCTCTATTCAAACCAGTCTGCGTTCGTTGGGGATGCGATGCTCCATTGGGTTGACTACTGGACGGGTCTTTTGCGGCATTGTGGGCAATGAACACCGCCGCGAATACACGATTTTGGGAGATAGTGTCAATTTGGCGGCCCGCCTGATGCAAGCGGCTCCAAATGATATCCTCTGCGACAACACGACCTATCAAGCAGCCCATCAGCGGCTCCTGTTTGATGAATTGCCGTCCATTAGCGTCAAGGGCAAGGCCGATCCTATCCCTATCTTCCGACCGCGTGGGCAAGCACAACACGCTGTACGCTCCGAGAAGAGTGCGATTATTGGGCGTACCAAAGAACAGACCGTTTTGGCGTCGCACGTCCAAGCATTACGCCACGGCAAGGTCAGCGGTGACATTCACTATGACACGTCGGTGGTGGTGCTCGAAGGAGAGGCGGGGATGGGCAAATCCCGCCTTATTCACGATGTCTGCCAACAGGCCGAGTCGCTTGGCATCTTCACGCTGATAGGCGAGGCGAGCGCGGTGGAGCAATCGACACCTTACTATGCGTGGCGGCAGGTGTTCGCCCAACTGCTTGATTTTGAAAACCTGAGCAATATGTATGTACGGCGGCAGTATGTGCTCAATCTGCTGGCCGAAGAGCCGGAGTTGTTTGAGCTTGCGTCGCTCCTCAACGCCGTCCTGCCCCTCGACCTGCCAGAGAGCCGTGCGACCACGCGGCTGACGGGACAAGCATTGGCCGATACCACGCGGAATTTCCTGCTTGACGTGCTCGATCTCTTGATAGCACATACGCCGACGTTGTTGGTGATCGAGGACTCTCAATGGCTCGATTCGGCATCGTGGTGGCTCTTGCAGGCGGTGAGCGATTACGTGCCGTCGTTGTTGATCGTCGTGGCGGCACGAACCTTCAACGAGGCCATTCCAGAGCCATATCGCCAACTTTCCCAGCAGGGAAATGTGCAGAAGTTGCGGTTAGAGCCGCTTTCGGTTGAGGATACCCAAACGCTTGTCTGCCAACGGTTGGGCACATCGAAGGTGCCGGAGTTGGTCGTCAACCTCATCCACGACAAGGCACAGGGCAACCCGCTCTACACGGAAGAGCTTTCCTATGCGCTGCGCGACTCCGACCAAATCGTCATCACGGATGGGTTTTGCTGGATAGACCCCAATTCGGGCAATTTGGAGTCGCTCAGCCTCCCCGACACCATCCAGAGCGTGATCACCAGCCGCATCGACCGCCTAACCCCCGCACAGCAACTCACCCTGAAGGTGGCGAGCGTGGTGGGGCCGATATTTTCCTCCCGCATCCTGCACGATGTCTACCCTGTGAAGGATGAGTGCCACGATCTTGACCAAAATTTGACCATCCTTGAGCAGATGGGGCTGATACAAAGCACCCTGACTGATCAAGAACGGCAAGAACGGCAAGAACGGCAAGAGCGCCAAGAGCGCCAAGAGCGCACCTACCGCTTTAAGAACGTCATCACGCAAGAGGTCGTCTACCAACTAATGCCCTTTGCGCAACGGCGGCAATTGCACCGCAGCGTGGCAGAATGGTTCATCCGCGCCTACCCAGAGCGGCTTGACGAATATGCCCCGCTCCTCTCCCAACACTTTGCCCAAGCCAGCGACCGGCGGGCACAGCAATATTACACGTTGGCGGGGAATGTGGCCTACCGCCTCTACGCCAACACTGAAGCGATTGTGCATTTCCGTCACGCGCTTGACATCGCCCGCCAGCACAACGTGGTCAATCGGCATTTCCTCTACCTCTACCCGCGCCTTGGCCGCATTCTGGAGCTGCAGGGCGAGTATGATGAGGCGTTGACTATCTATGAGGAGATGAGTATCCTGGCCCATGAGCGCGGCGACCACGAAATGCAACTCGTTGCGTTGATGTCGCTGGCAACCCTGCGCTCCACCCCCAACCCCACCTTCAGCCCGGACGTTGGCGAAACGCTGCTAGAGCAGGCATTGGCATTGGCGCGGGAATTGCATAATCAGCACGCTGAGGCAAAAGTACTCTGGAACTTGATGCTGTTGAAGTCGTACGGCGGGGGTGAACCCCAACAAGCCATCGCCTATGGGGAAGACTCGCTTGACCTGGCCCGCAAAAGCAATCAACGCGACCAAATCGCCATGACGCTCAACGACCTGTCGATGGCCTACCGCAACAATGGCCAGATTGCCCGCAGCCAGGCGGTGCTTGAGGAGGCGTGTGTGCTGTGGCGCGAGCTTGGCAATCTGCCGATGCTGGCGGATAATCTGGCGCACTACTCGCTTGGCCACTTCCTTGACGGGAAGTATGAACAGGCGATTATGGCCTCTATGAAGGCAAATGAGATTAGTCAATCGATCGGGAGCTTGGCCGGACAGGCAAATAGCCGCTTTATGATCGGCCACGTCTACCTCGAACGCGGCGAACCCGATAAGGCTATCTCGATTATGCGGGAGACGATCTATCAGGGGGAGCAGGTGGGCAATCTCGCTGTGCAAATAGGCACCCGCGCCGATTTGGGGTGGGTCTACGGCACGTTGGGCGAGATAGAACACGCGATGGTGTTGGTTGAGCTGGCCTACGCCCGCTCAGAAGAGCATAACAATATCTTCCTGCCGTGGGTGAAGTCTATCTTGGCACGGCTCTACGTCCGCAATGGTGAACTCCACGAGGCGCGGAAGGCCATCGAAGAGAGCAACCACGCCCTCAAAGGCAAACGCGACGTGCTGCTCGCCCCCATGTACATCCACCTGGCCGAGGCAGAGTTGGCGTTGGTGTGCCACGAACACGTCCGCGCCATCACCGCGACCGAAAACCTCATCACCTACCTGCGCAACCACGAAATGCGCCCCTTCACCGCCGAAGCCCTCTACCTCAAAGCCCGCGCCCTGCTCTCGCTTGGCCGGTTGGAGTCGGCCCGCTCCGCCCTCCATACCGCCCGCGCCGCCGCCGAATCGCTCGGCTCACAACATATCCTCTGGAAAATCCTCTTCCTCCTCAGCCACGTCGAGGCCCGCTACCACAACTTCGAGGATGTGCGCGATATGCGCCGACAAGCCAAACGCATCGTCCTCTATATCGCCGACCATACCGGCTCCCCCGAACTGCGTCAGTCCTTCCTCTCACTGCCTGAAGTCCTCGTCGTCGCACGCTGGGGCGAGGATATCACACGGCTGGCGTGAGAAGAAAAAAGGCTATGCGCCGTGGCGGGCTTGGAGGGATTATGGTTGACTACATCCAGAAAATGGTATAATTCCTCCATAAATAAGGGTGTGCTTTCAGCTTCGACGTGATTTTTTTGATTATGCCTGATCTATCTTCAAATTCAAAAGATTCCCTTCCAGAAAATTTTTCAAGTAAGCTGTTCAATATTCTGCTAAAAATGCCAGCATTGGACAAGTGTGAAGATCGTAATTTCATCCTCAAAGGCATTCCTGAAAAACCAGTTCACTCATTATGTCGATCAAATAATAAGCATTCTGACCTATGGGAGATCATAAGTCACGCTAAGAAATGGGGAAGAATACACTCCTCGGGCAAATGGGCGTTAGTCATGATTGCAGAAAATGCACTGGAGCTTGTCGAGGGAACTGACCTTGGAGGAGAAATAGAGCTTCTGCTCAAGAGTATTGAAAAGGGCTGTAGCAATCCGGCATCAGTTGTAAATGACAACCTGGAAACGCGGGCAGGATGCCCGCTCCAATGCGAGCGAGACGCTCAGGATCCCAGCAAATCCACAAATCAGGTAGGATTGCTGTGGTGGTGGTGGATACAATGGATAGTAATGACTGCCATCGGTTGGTCTTTGGGAAAAGTACTAGGAGAATATAATCATTACGAATTACATGATGTAATTAGAACAGTGTTTAATTTGTCGGACACAGTAGCTAGCTATTTGCTCTGTGGCTCTGTGAGCGGTGTAGTTCTAGGTTTCTTACAATCGATGTTATTATTCCGTCGTATTCATATTCTCCATGTGTTCCTATGGATAATAGCAACCTCAATTGGATGGGCTGTTGGATGGGCTATCGGTGGCTCATTACCCGATAATGGTGTCTTCCATTTAGTAGCCATAGCTAGTTTCGGAGGAGCGTTTGCTGGTATTGTCCAATGCTTGCTGATATCCCGTCATTATCCGTCAAGAGTAGCTTGGATAGCTGCAAGTGCTTTTGGGTGGTTTGCTGGAGCTGCAAGTGCTTTTGGGTGGTTTGCTGATAGAGAGATTAGTGTTTTGAGTTTCCTACTTGATGTAGTGTGTAGCGCAATTGCTGGAAGTATCACTGGCATTGTGCTACTATGGCTGTTGTCTCGACCTCTACAAGAACATGAAGGTTTATCGAGGGTGAAGAGCCAAGTCAATAATCTATGATATGGAGGTATACAGATGGTACGTAAGCACACAAGTTTAATCTCACTGCTCGTTGTGGTGGCAATAGTGCTGGCCGGGTGTAATGATGAACAACGTACATATCCAGAAGTTTGTTTAGTCCCAGATGTAGTAGGCTCGAACGAAACCTCTGCAAAAGAGAAGATTGTCCGATCAGGCTTGCAAATGGTTAGAATGACCGATTTTGACCAAAATACTCATAAAGGATTTGTCATTTCGCAAAATCCTCCCGCCGGTACACGCCTGGAGCCTTGCAAAAGTGATGTAATAACTGTCGAGGTAAGCTTAGGAGCTGAACCAACCCACACCCCAACGCATACTCCTTCACCAACGCATACTCCCTCACCAACGCATACTCCTTCACCAACGCATACTCCCTCACCAACGCATACTCCCACCTTAACCCCCACCTTAACCCCTACTCCTATACCCACCAACGTTTTGTTTTTCGATAATTTTGATAATGGTATCAAGTCGGAGTGGGGGATGGGAGGAGAGGGATTTGGATCTGTGGATAAGAAGCTAGTGATTGACAACAACGGGTCATTCCGTACAAACATCTTAGGAGATGCCAGTTGGAGTGATTACGAAATAACATTTATGTTGGACTATTTTAATAATTGGAATGATGTCGAGGATAACTTAGTTCTCGTATTCAGGGCACAGGATGAAGGGAATTATATGGCAACGAGTTGTTATTATGCGAATCAAGCAAATTACAGAATTGACAACATAGAAGGTGAATGTAATATTCTTCGAGTTATTAATGGAGAAGAGCAGAAAATTCCTGGGTCTGAATTTGAAATACACAAAAAGGATGAGGAGGGGAAATTCACTATAGAGGCACGAGGAAATACCTACCGGATATATTTTGATGGTGAACAGGTAAAGGAATTTGTTGACAATTCCTTTGCAAATGGCGGTTTCCAATGGAGGGGAAGTGGTACCTTCGAAGTTGATTCCATTGAGGTCAGGAGCTTAATAAACAACTAACAACCTGCACAATCTCCCAAGTGGCTGGCGAGTTGAAGAGAGGAGAAGGGTACTACAAGACGATATCGCGGATAGGCCCAGAGGTCATAAACCGCTGGATGGCATTGGCGATGAGGGGGGCGACGGAGACGATATGCAAATGCGGGAGGTTTTTATCGGCGAGGGGGAGGGTGTCGGTGAGGTAGACATCGTGGACGGCGTCGTGACGGAGGATTTTGTCCGCGTCGCGCAGCAGGAGGCCGTGAGTGGCCACGACTCGTATCTCGTGGGCGGCTCCGGCGTCGAGCAACGCCTCGATACTCTCGCCGATGGTGCCTCCGGTGGCAATCATATCGTCAACGATGAGGCAGGGTCGGTCTTGCACATCGCCGACAATATGCGTGACAGAGGTTTCTGTGCCACTTGTCCGCTGCTTGTGCATCACGGCGACGTTGGTATCGAGATGGCGCGCATATTCCATCGCCGTGCGCATCCGGCCCGCGTCGGGCGAGACAATCGTCGTCTGCTTGGGGAGGCGTTCCCGCAGGATATCGGAGAGCATCGGCACGGCGGTCAGGCTGTCGAACGGGACGTGGAAAAACCCTTCGATTTGGGGCGCGTGGAGATCGACTGTCACTACGTGGTCAACGCCGACCGACTGCAGCAACGTCGCCACCATGCTCGCCGACACCGGTTCACGACGGCCTTGCCGCTTATCCGAGCGCGCATAGCCAAAGTAAGGCACTATCACCGTGATGCGTTGCGCAGACGACCGGCGGCAGCAATCGACAAATGCCAGCAACTCTACCAGATGCTCGTTGACCGGCGGCGAGGTGGGTTGCAGGATGAAAACCTCTTTGCGCCGCACCGTCTCCTGCAGCTCAACCGTGATCTCGCCATCCGGGAAGCGCTCGATAGCACACGACCCCGTCTCCGTACCGAGGTGTTCCGCAATCGCTCTGCCAAGTTCAGGGTGCGCCGTGCCGCTGAATAAAACCACATTCTCTAGCAGTGAGGGGGAAGCCACTTCCACATCCTTTCTGAAGTCTCTCTAAGGCCTTACACACGCGGAAATTGCAAGTTGTGTGCCAGGAGAAGCACATCTTTCCCTTCCTCTTTATGCATGACAGCTATTCAAGTTCAGCCGCCTTTGCGCGGTCTTGCGCGGCGAGAATGTATTACTAAACTACTATCACCTGTCTCCTTGCGTCAGTGATGGGTTTAAGGAATATACGAAAGATAGACTATGATTATTGCGGTCAATACAATCGTCAATACAAGGGGCGAACAAAAGCGCATATAAGAATTTCTTTTGAGTTTGTGGTAGTTCTTAGCATTGTCCGGATCAAGCTCAATCGCTTTCGTAAAGTCCGCAATAGCTTCCTGATA
>CAZGLO010000025.1:9356-43464 GCA_964526735.1 uncultured Chloroflexaceae bacterium
CATTGTCCGGATCAAGCTCAATCGCTTTCGTAAAGTCCGCAATAGCTTCCTGATAGTAACAGGCCTGTGTAAAGCCCTCATGCTTCCCTAGTTTCTCATTGGCAACCCCGCGGTTGTGGTAGGCTTTAATATAAGCTGAATCTAAATAGATCGCCTTGGTGTAGTCTTCTATGGCCTGCTCGTATTTTCTTTCCTGCTGATAGGCCCACCCCCGACTGTAATAGGCTAAAGCATCCATATCAGAACGTCTGAGTGCAATTGCCTTGCTGTAGTCCGCGATGACATATTTATAGTTTCTTTGTTCACCATAGGCCTTAGCACGGTTTCGGTAGAACTTAGCATTGTCTGGATCAAGTTTTATCGCTTTAGTGTAATTTATGATGGCCTGTTCATAGTCCCCTTGAGCATAATAGGCATCCCCGCGGTTGTTGTAGGCAATAGCATAGTTAGGATCAAGTTCAATCGCCCTTGTGTAGTCCGCAATAGCCTGTTCGTACTTTCCTTGCTTCTTATAGGCATTCCCGCGGTTGTTGTAGGCCACAGCAAAGTCAGGGTCAAGCTCAATCGCCGTGGTGTAGTCCGCAATGGCCAGGTCGTACTTTCCTTGGTTGTAATAGGTATTCCCGCGGCTGTTGTAGGCCCTAGCATTGTCTGGATCAAGTTCTATTGCTTTCGTATAGTCCGTGATGGCCTGCTCATAGCCCCCTAACATTCTGTGGGAATTCCCGAGATCAATATAAACGGATGCATCTTCGAGCGATGGTTGTTCTTCAGGCAGTGGCCAGTCTTCACTATCATCAGGATCATCTTCTACCTCCACTCCCCACTCACGCAGTGCATCCTTAAGGCGCTTAATATTGGCTCTTGCTTTTTCGATATCTGTAAGAGTATGTGGATAGGCATGGGAACCAAATGTTGCTTCCTGATCTAGTAATTTCGCTAAATTATTTCGGACAATTGCAAGCCGCTTTTGCAACCGGCGAACATCTTCCTCCGTAGGCATACGCTTATCCCCATTAGTTTGTTCACACCCCCACAAGGGCTACATTCGGAGCGGGTTGTTCACATTATACCCACACAACATTGCGTCCCGCAAGGTTTTTTGCTGGGGGAAGGGAACTCCTCCCCCCTTCTCCCAATTCTGTGGTACAATTTTGTCTACGAAAGAACAAGGATCAGGATAGAAACACCACCAACGATGCCAACCAACATGCATGTAGATCCTATCAGCCTGGAGGTTTTCCGCCACCGTTGTGCGGCGATTGCGGAGGAGATGGGCAAAGCTCTTGGTCGCACGGCCTTTTCGGCGAACATCAAGGAGCGCCGCGATTATTCGTGCGCCATTTTCGATGCAAACGGCCATATGATAGCCCAAGCGGCGCACATCCCCGTCCACCTAGGCGCGATGCCGCGTTCGGTAGAGGCGGCGCTCGCATACCACCGTTTTGATGTGGGTGATATCATGGTGCTCAATGACCCGTATCTTGGGGGGTCGCACTTGCCGGATATCACGATGGTCGCGCCCATTTTTGTGGCTGATATCAATGAGTCGAGGCCGGTGCTGCTTGGATATGTGGCGAGCCGCGCCCACCATGCCGACGTTGGCGGGATGAGTCCCGGCTCCATGCCCATGAGCCACGACCTCTACCAGGAAGGGTTGATTATCCCGCCTGTCCTGCTGCAGCAGCACGGTACCCCCAACCACCACGTTGAGCGGCTGATCTGCCGCAATTCGCGTACGCCGGATGAGCGCAAGGGTGATTTGGCGGCCCAACGCGCATGCCACACACTTGGCCAGCAACGATTTCGGGAGTTGGTGATGCAGCAGGGGATAGCATGGACACGCGCCCATATGGAGGGGTTGCTTGGGTATGGCGAGCGTTCAATGCGGGCACTCATCGCCGACCTCCCCAATGGCACATACCGCTTTGAGGACGTGATAGACGACGATGGCTGCGGCAATGGCCCACTCCCCATCCGCATCTGCATCACCATCCGCGACACGACGATGACCATAGACTTTACGGGGACTGCTCCACAAACCCGCGGGCCGGTGAATGCGCCGGTGGCGGTGGCAGAGTCGGCCATCTTCTACTGTCTGCGATGCTTGGGCGGGGTCGATATGCCGGACGCGGCGATTGGAGCCATCCAGACCGCTTCGCCGCCCTTCCTGGAGATTATCATCCCAGAGGGGAGCCTCCTCAACCCCCGTTCGCCTGCGCCGGTTGCTGGCGGCAATGTGGAGACCTCGCAGCGGGTGGTTGATGTGGTGTTGGGAGCATTTGCCCAAGCCATCCCCGACCGCATTCCCGCTGCTTCTGCCGGTACCATGAACAATTGGACGTTTGGAGGGGTACACCCAACCACTAACACGCCTTTCGCCTACTACGAGACGCTTGGCGGCGGCGGGGGAGGACGCCCACACGCTCACGGCATCGATGGATTGCAGGTGCATATGACCAATACGCTCAATACCCCCGTTGAGGCGCTTGAACAGCGCTATCCTGTTCGTGTGCACCAGTATGCATTGCGGCCCAACTCCGGCGGCAAGGGGAGATGGCGGGGCGGCGATGGCTTGATACGCGATATTGAGTTTCTTGCCCCCGCCACCGTCAGCCTCCTGACCGAACGTCGTCTGACCGCGCCTTATGGGCTGCAGCAGGGGGAGCAAGGCGCATGTGGCCGCAACCTCCTTATCTGCGCCGACGGCAGTGAGCACTCTCTCCCAGCCAAGGGAACCTTTCAAGTCGAAGTGGGTGACCATCTTCGGATGGAGACGCCCGGCGGCGGTGGATGGGGGGAAGAACAAGAGCAATGAGAACAATGAGCATTCTTGGTATTGATATTGGAGGCACATTTACCGACTTTGTGCTGCTCCACAACGGCACCCTGACCATCCACAAGATATTGACCACACCTGACAAGCCATCGCAAGCACTGATAGCGGGTGTTGCACACCTTGGCACCCCCTCCACCCTCATCCACGGCACGACGGTCGCCACCAATGCCCTGCTAGAACGACGTGGCGCAACCACCGCCCTCCTTACCACACGAGGGTTTGGCGATGTGGTGGTGATTGGCAGGGGAGACCGCCCCGCACTCTACGACCTCGATCTGACCTTCCCGCCGCACGTCGTGCCTCGCGAACGGCGGTTTGAGGTGGCGGAGCGGGTAGCCGCCGATGGTACCGTCCTCCAGCCGCTTGACCCCACCACGGTAGAGCGCGTGATAGCGCAAATTCGCCATCTGAATAGCTCTCCAGAGACCGCCATAGAGTCTATCGCGATCTGCTTTTTGCACAGCTACCGCAATTCTGCCCATGAGGAGCGTGCCATCGCCATGCTACAAGAGGCATTTGCGGATATGGCGCGGCCACCGTTCCTCTGCCGCTCCTCCGAAGTCTTACCAGAATACCGCGAATATGAGCGTATGAGCACGACAGTCGTGAATGCATATGTCGCGCCCATCCTTGACCGCTATCTGCAGACCATTGAGGATGAACTCGCGGCGCAGGCCAAAGAACATAACACTCCCCCGCCCACGCTCCGCATTATGGCCTCCGACGGCGGCAGTATGACCACCACCGATGCCCGCCATCTTGCCGCACGCACAACGCTCTCAGGGCCAGCGGGCGGTGTGGTAGGCGCACGAGCAGTTGCGAGCCAAGCCGACATTGAGCGCATCATTACCTTTGATATGGGCGGTACGTCAACAGACGTTGCGTTGTGTGACAACCAAACCCCGCAAACCCACGAGTCGTCAATTGGCGGGGATGGTAAGGGTGGCGGGAATGGCGGGATGGTCGTCCGTTTCCCAAGCATTGACATCCACACCGTCGGCGCGGGGGGAGGCTCCATTGCGCGCATTGATGCGGGAGGAGCATTGCGCGTTGGGCCGCAGAGTGCTGGTGCTGACCCCGGCCCCGCCTGCTATGGACGCGGGACATTGCCTACTGTCACCGATGCGAATTTGGTCTTGGGGCGCTTGCGCAGCGATAAGTTTCTTGGCGAGGCGATGGCCCTCGACCTCGACCGTGCCTATGCAGCACTTACCCCGCTCGCAACCGCATTAGAGCGCAGCACGACCGAGGTGGCATTGGGGATAGTGCGGGTGGCCAATGCGGCAATGGAACGCGCTATCCGTACGATCTCGGTCGAACGCGGTATCGACCCGCGTACTTACACCCTGGTTGCGTTTGGGGGGGCGGGGCCATTACATGCAGCTCACCTCGCAGATGCATTGGGGATGCGCCGTGTGCTTATTCCGCGATATCCGGGGGTATTATCGGCATTGGGGATGCTTACGGCGGACGTGACTCGCGACTATACGCAAACACTCACGCAACCGCTTGACGCAATCTCGCCTGACCAGCTCCTCCAAGAGATGCAGACGCTCGCAGCACAAGCCACAGCTGACTTTGCATACGGGAGCCACACCCCCACACCAGAGACACAAGGCGTTTTCTCGCTTGATATGCGGTATATTGGGCAATCGCACGAGATAAACACCCCATTGGCGACATGGGATAATTTTCAGCCTGCCCTCCCCGACCTCGCCCGCGCGGCAGAGGAATTTCACACCATCCACAAGCGACATAGTGGCCATGCATTGCACGGTCATCCTATTGAAGTGGTCGCCCTGCGGCTCAAGGCAATCCGTGCAACTGGTGTTTCTCTCCCGCAGCACGATGCCGCCCCTCCCACGGAGTGCGACCGGCCAGTGGAGGCAGTCGTGCAAGCGGCGCTCGAATCGACCTCGCACCACCCGCATCCGACTGCCATCTACCACCGCGATGAGCTGCAGCCGGGTGACCGCCTGCCTTCACCTACCATCGTTGTGCAGCTTGATACGACATGCGTTGTGCCAAGTGGGTGGCAGGCGACCGTTGATTCCTATCATAATCTTTTGTTGGCACGAAGGTCGCAGCAATAGTATCATTGTGGGTATAAAGAGGAATGACCGTGATCAATAATAATGGATGAGAGGGAACTATGACCCCCAAAGAAATCGCAGAAGAGTTCATTCGTTCGTGGGAACATCAGGATTTCATGGCGTTGGAAAAGCTGGTCGCCGATGATTTCAAGCTGACTGGTGCCGTCCCCCACTCGCTCAATAAGCGTTGGCTCATCGCTGATACCAAAGCGCGGTGGGCTGCATTCCCCGACTGGAAATTCAACGTGCGGATCGTCGAGGAAACGGGCGATAGTGTAAAGCTCATCACCAATGTCACTGCAACTCACACCGGCACGCTTATTGCACCATTTCCCGATATTCCACCTATTCCACCAACAGGAATAGTTATCCGGCAGCCAGAAGAACAAACGATATTACGGGTACGCAATAATCAGGTGGTTGAGTGGCAAGTCATACCATTACCCAATGGCGGCTATCCAGGTATCCTCAAGCAGCTTGGGGTTGAGATACCAGACGACGACGATTAAAGATGACTTAATCGCCCTGCGACGGCTCTTTCTGTTCTTTCTGCTCTTTCTGCCACGACAGCGCGATTGTCGCATTCCCGCCCTCGACCGCAAATACGATATACTGCCCCGTGCCGATTGTTTCCTCTTCCACCGGCCGTACTTCGCCATTGACGAGCAAAGTGCGGTCGGTGGTTTGTTTGCCGTCGGGCGGCAGGAGAAGCCGGACATACGCCTCATCCCACGACCCCGTCACGTCAAGCCACACCCGCTGCTTATCGACCTCATACCGCCACTCATACGCCACATAGCCGTCGGAGGCGGGGTAGCGCGCCACAACACGGGCATGGCGGGTGGTCGGTTGGGAGGTGTCGCCTGTGTGAGAGCCAGGCGAGAAGTGAGATAGCAATGCCCCCCATCGCGGGCTTAAGCGGATGCGTTCGTAGCGGGTGGCGCGGTCTTCAATGCCCGCCGCGCCCTCAAACAACGCCCCAAGCATCGCGCTTGACCCCCATCCATCGGTCGCCAAGGTATGTTCACCTGAAATGCCAGGGCTGCCGTCAGGATGATACCAGAGGTAGGAAGCCCCCGTCAGGTCGATGAGAGAGGCATAGCGTTGGAGGATATCGAACCCAAACCCTTCCGCGCCGAAGCGAAACGCTCCCCGCGCCAATTCTCCCCCCACCAACGGCATAATCCCTCCGTTGACATACTCGCCTGGCCGCTCTCCTTTGCCGCCCGCCATCCCAAAGCTACCGGCGGGGAAAGGCGGATCGATGCTGTACCACTCCGCAAATGCTTTATCAAAGTTGCGGCGTTGGTAGTAGCTATCTATGATGGCCCGCCCCTGCGGAAAAGTCAGCAATTCACGGTTGAGGGCGTAGCTGTTCGACAAGCTTAATTGTGCCCCTGTATCAAGGCCAGGGACGGTGGGGAGACTACCATCAAGCTGCACGAAATGGGTGTAAAATTGCCCATTCCAGCTCCGCTCGTTGATGCGATCAATGATGCCCTCTCGCAGGTCGTGCCACTGCTTGGCCTCCTCCGTATGCCCCAATGCCCGTTCCATTCGCTCCATCAGCTTGAGCGCATAGGCAAGGCCCGTGTTATCGCCGTGGAAGATGCCCCATATCGTCTGGTCGTCAATCCAGTGGCGGGGGGCGGGTTTACCATCATCGCTGATCGTCGTGGGACCAAACTGAAAATCCCACGTATCGATGGTGTATGGGCGTCTGACAAGCCCCATCCCCTCATCCCACCGCAGCGGGTCGTTGGTGATGTAGATCAGGCCGCGGCGCATCGCGTCAAGGTTTTCCCTGAGCCACGCATCATCGCCAGTCATCTGCCAACTATCGTACACCCCCTGCACAAAGAGAAACTCAAGGTCAGACTCACCTTCAAGGCGGTGTGCTTCGACGCCAAGCATCGGGTAGGTGAGCACATCAGGGAAACTGCCATCAGGCCGCTGCGCGCGGCGGAAACTCTCCAATGCACTGGTCACATCCTGCTCGAAGTAGCGGAAGCCACGCCCTTGATAGACGTGGTCTCGCAGCCAGATAAGCGGGTTATCGGGTGAGCGGTAGCCCCTTATCTGATGGCCGTCAAGCGTGTATTGCACCACATCCTGCGCAAGGAAGTCGCGGATGGTAGGCGAGAGGAGGTCTATCAGCCGATTGCCCGTCTCAATCGTCGTTTGGGCGTCAAGCGTCGCGATGGGAATATCACCGATGGGTTGGCCATCCACCAAAACGCGCACCATCTGCGGCCCAAGGCGACCCCGCGGCTTCAGGGTAGCCGTTGTATGGCCATTGATGACCATCGCAGCCACTCGATCAACCACGGTGTTTGCGGCATCATAGAGCACAAGCTCAACATCGCCCGTAGAGCGCGGAATAGAGAGCGTGGCGGTGAAGGGGACGAGAGGGGCGGTTTTGGGCAACGTTTCACCCTCAACCGGCTCCGGCAGGGAATGCGACACAAGCGAAACCGTGAGAGAGCGGGTGCTCGTGATCGGTGTGGCGACGGGTGTGATAGCAGTGGTGGTAGTGGTGATGGTAGTGAGCGTAGGAGAAGCAACAGGAGTGGGCGAGTGTATTGGTGAGGGTATTGGCACGGGAGATGACTCCTGAATCGCCGTTGCCGACAGCGGGGTGGGAGAAGAAGCAGGTGCAGGAGGAATAGCAGGAGCCGCGGAGGCAGAGAGCGTAGACGAATGAGATGTACACCCACATAGCGCCATACCAACGACAAGCCATACCAGCCAATGGGCGGCGATATGGGCAATATGAGGCAAATGAGAGGAAAAATGGTACATAGGCATGAGTAGGGAGTTGAGCAAAGCAAAAGACGCCCACTATGCACCATGCTAGTGGGGCCAAGGAAGGGCTAAAGGATGATTATTTATCGCGTTCTAAGACAAAGCGGGCAATCTCTTGGAACGTCTCAAGCACAGGATGGCCAGCAAACGGACGCAAATGCTCTAGTGCACGATCCACCAACGCATAGGCTTCTCGCCACGTCGGCTCAATCCCAACCCGCTGCACTTCTGCCACCGCCCGCGCTATCTCTTCGGGATCTTGCGAATCGACAACGGTGTTCATCCACTGGTTGTGCTCAGAGGCGGCGACGGCGTGGATAAGTGGCAGGGTAATCACCCCGTGCCGCAAATCGCTTCCGGCGGGCTTGCCGAGGAGCTTTTCATCGCCGGTGAAGTCGAGAATATCGTCGACGACCTGAAACGCAAGGCCTAAATCATAGCCAAACCGGCCCAGCATTTCGATCTGCTCTGGCGTGCCGCCACAACTGGCAATCCCTGCTTTACATGCCGCCTCAAAGAGCGACGCCGTCTTGCAGCCAATCTTGTTGTAATACTGAGCAGAGGCGGTTTCAAAGGGCGTCGTGGTCATCACAGGCGCAAGTTCGCCCTCGCAGATGGTCTTCACCGCGCTGGAAAAATAGGTAATGATGCGCGGATCGGGCATCTGCGCCAATTCGCTCGATGCAAGGGCAAAGAAATAATCGCCGACCATCAAGGCGACGCCGTGATCCCATCGGGTATGAACCGCAACCAACCCCCGACGGCGCTCTGCCTCGTCGACCAAATCATCGTGCACCAGCGAGGCGACGTGGATGAGTTCGACGGTGGTGGCAGAGTGGAGCACCCGCTCAAAGTCATAGGTGGCGAGGTGCGCTGAGAGTAATGCCAATGACGCCCGCAGCCGCTTGCCCCCAGAGCTGAGCACATAATGTCCGGCAGCATTGATTAAAGCTGAATTTGATTCGACCAGGTCGTGCATCGCCTGATCGACATTTTCGAGATCAGCGAGGACAAATGCAGGGAGGGTCAATTGCTTTTTGGGTTGAACACCATTTGGAGCATACACGGGAGAGGTGTTCCTATCTGTATCTGGAAGGTTGTTGACCATGTTTCCTTTATTGCAGCCCTATCCCAGAGGAAAATCCTTTAGGAAGAACGGGCTTCATGGATATGCGCGGGAGGATAACAATCACCTCTGGGCCGCGCCCATCCTTGTTACCATATTTTCGTCCCTATCAACCGTGGCCGATGGCACCTTTTATGTTGGGGGGAACACCCACCCATCCCAACGGTATACCACATACGGCCAAAAGCATACGATCGTGTCCTTTGTAGAGCGCTAAAAACTATATTGGAGACTACGGAATAGGGCACCATCGCCCACTGGCGGGGGAAGAAGCCCTTGTTCCCTCATGCTGACAAAGGACTCGCGCTGTGGGAAGTATAGCGCAACGTAGGGGGATATGCAAACCGTTCTCCCACTGTGG
Organism: uncultured Chloroflexaceae bacterium; assembly: GCA_964526735.1. Lineage (GTDB taxonomy): Bacteria > Chloroflexota > Chloroflexia > Chloroflexales > Chloroflexaceae > JAAUSY01. The sequence continues at coordinate 18,581 of CAZGLO010000025.1, forward strand.
TACAATACGACTACTCTTTCTTGAAACACACAGGTTATCGCAAGGTACTGAAGATATGCTAACGCGACGCATTATTCCCTGTCTTGATGTCAAGGCGGGGCGGGTGGTGAAGGGGATATCGTTCGTCAATCACCGTGATGCTGGCAACCCAGTCGAACTCGCGGGGATCTACAACGAATCTGGCGCTGATGAACTCGTATTCTACGATATTACCGCCAGCAGCGACGAACGAAACATTATGGTCGAGGTGGTTGAGCGAACCGCCAGCGAGGTTTTTATCCCGCTCACGGTTGGCGGCGGCATTCGTACTCCCGAAGATATGTACCGGATGCTGCGTGCGGGGGCGGATAAAGTCTCAATCAACACGGCTGCTGTTCTCAACCCCACTATCATTGCAGAAGGGGCCAAGCAGTTTGGCAGCCAGTGTATCGTGCTGTCGGTCGATGCCCGTCGGGTTTCCACGCCGAACGACGACCACCCACGTTGGGAGGTTTTCACCCATACAGGAGCCAACCCGCGCGCCACTGGCCTTGACACCATTGAATGGATCAAGCGGGGAGTTGACTTAGGTGCGGGAGAGATTGTCATCAACAGTATGGATGCTGATGGCCAGAAAACTGGCTACGATATCGAACTGCTCCGCACCGTGAGTACTGCCGTCCACGTGCCAGTCATCGCATCGGGGGGCGTCGGCTCTCCTGAGCATATGTATCGTGGCTTAGTGGAAGGAAAAGCAGATGCAGTGCTTGCTGCATCTATCTTCCACTTTGGAAACTACACCATCGCCCAAGTGAAGGAATACTTAGCCGACCGTGGCATTCCCATCCGGCAAGCCTAGGCAAGCCCCACTTTGCCACACCTGAACATTCCTTCGCCTATGCCTTATAGCTACGGTATATCCAACGACAAGATATATCCAAGACATATCCTACGATGGGGAATGATCATTGAGATTTTGTGCCCGCGAACTTGGCGACAACCGGCGGATGTGCCCTCCTCCTTGGGCCAAGCGACCCGTTGAGCTTGCCGACTGGCCGCTTCCGACAGAAAGCTGTCTTCCCGTTGAGGAAGAAGACGTTGTGGAAGGGGCACTTTTCTTTTGTATCACGCTCGTTTCTCGCCGTGGCGATGATTGTTGGGTAACAGACGGTCGTTGGGTGTCAGACGGTCGTTGGGTGGCAGACGGTCGTTGGGTGGCAGATGTCTGGGTAGCTGTGCCGGTGTTTGAGATCGATGTTGAATGCAACGTGTCAGTATTGGGCTTGGGTAGCGACCCAGTACGCGGTCTCGGCTTCGACAACGACGTATTCTGCGCTTTCGGAAGTGATCCTGTCTGTGGTTTTTCAAACGACGACCCCGTGTGGGGGTTTACTTTTGACAAAGGCTCCGAATGTGGAGCGGCGGATGGCACGTCTGAGCGTTGTGAATCGGTATGGGAATCAACTTCTTCCTGGTTCACGGGTTGTGGCTCAGGGTGATGGGTTCTGCCTCCGGTTGTTTCTGGCTGATGGTGGTGGGTTCTGGTACGGGAAAGATGGCCAGTTGTGGCTGTGCGCGTGTTCAGCGAAGGCAACTGACCTGTTCGTGTATCATGTTGATGCTGCCCGACGGCACTTGGGTCAACCAATGGGCCGGTGCGCGTGCCAGGAGCACGCAGCTTGCGCAGCCGAATGAGCGATTGGACAGCCGCTTCATGGACACTTGGATCATAATCTTGCACACAGCGGGTCAACCCTTCGATCACCTCACGGGTGAGCGCGGGCGTTCCGATGCGGCCAAGCGCGTGTGCAACCGCCTCACGGACGTAGGGGTCGCTATCTTGGAGCAATCGTACCAATCGAAGGACGATTTCGGGCGTGCCTGCCAACTCTCCCAACTCCGCAATGAGCATGGCGGCGGCAGAGCGGACAAAGCAATCGCTGTTTGAGAGGTGCTCCAAGAGCATTTCTAAGATTTCGGGTGATGCAATGCGATTTCGTAAGCCACCCAATGATCGCGCAGCGGCATTACGGGTTTTCATATCGCAATCGTGGAGCGAAACGTGAACCAACATCTTGACAAGCGACGTTGGCGGGACATCGGAAAACTCTCCCAATCGCCGCGCCGCCGCAGAGCGAACGTCAGAGACGCTATCCCTCAGGCCATCGCTCAGCAAGATCAACTCGGCGGGCGAGAAGAGGCCGTGTCGGTGCTTGAGATTGTCAATCGCATCGTGGCGCAGTTTCCAGCCTGGGTCGTCCAACAACCGACGCACCCGCAAAAACGCCATCGCACCAAAAGCATCAAGCTCTTTCGTCAATGTTTTTCGCATCCACTCGTCGCGAGAGCTGTTCAAGCGTTGGCGCGCCAAATGAATGATATTCAACGCCACCATCACTTGCTCAATGGTCTCCTGCAACTCCTGATTCGTTTGCATCTCCCGCTCCAGCAATCGCGCCCCTTGAAAGCGCAACTGAGAAGCACGGCGCACCAGATGATCCGCACCCTGACCCTGGCTGATTTTCGACAGCGCCAATACTGCATTGATAGGCTCTTGTTGAAACGCTTCGAGAAATGGCTCAAGGGCCCGTATTGCCAGATAACCAAGCACCGTCCTTGCACCCTCAATTTGTACATCCAACCACGGATTTCGGGCAAAGGCATTGAGGCGGTGGATAATGTGTTCTCGCCAGACTTCTTGGTCAAACATAGTGCTTCTCTATCGGCAAATATTAATACCATGGAGACTCGTATTCTCCCCTTGTCCAAAGGGGTGCCTTGTATTGTAGCATAATCACCCCCCTTTTTATAGGGGTGGTGGCTAGTTCTAGCTAGTACTTTTAGGCTATTTTCTTAAGAAATCGTTCGTTAATTATCTTAGGATGCACATCTATGAGCGATAAAGACCCAATTATCACCATCGCAGAGCAGGAAGAAACACCTCCGCCAACATCACGCACCTCTCGGCGTCAAGTACTTGGCAAGCGTATGGGGCTCACCCCCTACTACACTATCACCAACCACAAACCAGCCACCTATTTGCTGGTACAATCGCGCCCAAAGGCCAATGCCAGAGCAGGCTATATCTTTATGGCGGTGGGAGCACTTCTCTCTGTCATCTCGGTTTCGTTCTTCTGTGTGGGCTATGCCAGCTCTAGCAACGTAGAGCAGATGGGCCCCCTGTTGGGCGGGATGTTCTGTGCCTTGCCATTTGGGGTTGTTGGCGGCCTGGGGCTGATTGGTGGTCTCGCCATCGTCAAGACGATCAATACCATTACGGTCGATTCCGAAGCGCAAACGGTGGTATTTCACCAGAAAGCCCGCCGCGAACGAAAGCAAACGCTCCAATTTGACCAAATCGCCCGCCTTCGCTTGGCGACCCAATCCTTTGCGCCTCCTGGTATTTTGCAAAACCCGCGTCCGGTGGCGGTGGTAGAGATTATCACCGACGAAGAACATACGTGGTTGGTCGATAGCGCGGAGCAGGTGGAGGATATTATGCCGATTGCCGAAGCGATGGCTGATGTACTCCATATGCCGCTCCTCGACGAGCGCGACCAGCCGCAGGATGACCAGATTGAGCAGGATGTACCGCATACGCCACAGTAGTGTCGCATAGTGTTGCTATGTGGTGTCCAGTGGTGTCTAGTGGAGAGGAAGTCTATCGAGCCTTATGCAGATTTTACGTGTTGTCATCAATAGTGTGGTCTTAGCAATCGTCAATCTTGGGGCGATCCTGGTGGGGTTTGCCTTCTACTACTTCTTCCCCGGCCAAGCCTCACAGTTACCCATCCAAGTCACGGCGGCGGTCGTCATTACGTTGTTGGGCTTTACCTTGTGGAGCGGCACGGTGGGGTGGATATGGCGCGACTATGTGCGCTTGACGGGCAAAAACGAATTGATAGCGACCTATGTTGCCGCGTTTGCGTGGGTGTTGATCCTCTTTTACCCGCTCCACTACCTCACGCAGGGGTACATCGCCTCATTTGGCAACATCATTGCGCTGTGGAAGTTCCAACTGCTTGCCAATGCCCTCACTCTATTCATCAGCCATAAAGCTACGGCAAGCAGTTCGACTCTCTACCAAGTGATGGAGCAAGAACTCGATATACCTGATACCATCGAGCCGTCGGAGGAGTTGGAAGACCGCTACCAAAGCCACCGCGATCACCGCGACAATATGAGCAACCGCTATTAATACTCTCGCGGTCTATCGCGGATGTGGCTGAACAGTTCGTACGGAGGCACATTCGCACATGGACAATATCTTATTGCCTATGCTATACTCTGTGCACGTGCTTCAGCCGCGGGTAGCGACCCTTATAAGAAAGGTAGCAGAGACCATTGACACGGGTGCACTATTACGCTAATACCGATATTGGACGCAAACGCCAAATCAACCAAGATAACCTCGGCATTGGTGAGAAATCAGTTGCCGAGGAAAAAGGCTACCTCCTGGTCGTGTGCGATGGGATGGGTGGTCATACTGCGGGCGAAGTCGCGAGTAGCATCGGGGTTGAGGCGATTGTAGAGTATCACCGCGATAGCGCCGATGAATCATTCCATGACCTGCTCAAGACCGCCTTCCTGCGCGCCAATGACCGCATCTATCAGGAGGGGCAGGGGTCGATGGGCACGACTGGTGTCGCGGCGATCCTCAAGGACGAACACCTCTACCTAGGCAATGTGGGCGATAGCCGTGCCTACCGCATCCGCGACGGGCATATCGAGCAGCTTTCGCGTGACCATTCGTTAGTCGCTGAGCAGGTTCACGCGGGTATTATCACCCCTGAACAAGCGCGCCACTCTTCCTACCGCAATATGATCACCCGTGCGCTTGGTTATCGTCCCGAAGTCGAGGTAGATACGTTCGAGGAGAAGCTGCTCCCCGGCGATATCATCCTCCTATCATCCGATGGGATGCACGGCCTGATAGAGGATGACGAAATTATGCAAGTCGCCTCGAAATACCCTCCCAAGGATGCCGTTGAGCGCTTGATTGATATGGCAAATGACCGCGGCGGCACCGATAATATTACCGTCGCCATCGCCTATGTGCTGCGCGAGGATGAAAAATTTGATGAGCAGCAGCAAGGGAGAGGAGAGGAAAGGCAAAGCAACTCTCCAACCGACCCTAATGCGACTATCCGCCTCCCGAAAGAGGAAATTGAACCAGAATCATCCCCGCAAGAAGGGCAAGATCAGGAGGAAAGCGGGCAAGAGGATAAGAGCAAGGACACGGACTTTTCCTGCGGTTCGCCCCCCCCTCCTAATGAGCCGGATACACCTGTTCCTCCTGCTCCTAACACGCGCTTTCCGCCATGGATGGTCGCAGCGGGGGGAGTCTTAGCATTAGTACTCTTGTTCTTTGGGGTGAAGGGGATTTTTGGTTCTGGTGGGGAAAATAGCACTGCCACAGGTATTGATAATGGCACGTCCACATCACAGCCTATTACCATGACAACAACCATCGAGATAACCACCACCGAAACTTCCACGCCCACTAAAGCGCCTACCAACACACCTACACTGTCTCCTAGCCCAACCGATAGCCCAACCAATACCCCGACCGAGACACCTCGTCCAACGCGCACTGTGACGCCATCGCCAGGGGGTACCACCCCCCCCCCATTGACACAAACCTCAACAGCAATCGTAGATCCGGATTCGCCGCTCGATAACTTCTCACCACTAACTGTATGGCCACCATTCTGGTCTACCCAGAGCTTTACCCAGTCATATCAGAGCGTCAGGAAGGCGGTGCAGGCGGCTGAAACCATTTCTTCATCCCAACCTACCGCCACCCCGTCCATCGTGGCAACCGCGTTATTGACCACCACCAACACGAATACGGACAATACACGTGTCTCTACCACAACGTCTCCCCTTGAGCCGACGCAGGTTCCCCTCGTCAGGCCAACGATACGGGCGACCGTGGTGATTACAGAGACCAATCCCGTCTCTCCAACCCAACCATAGCATACACCCGCCAAACCACTATGCCAATTCGCGTTTTAGAGCCTACCATAGCCGCACAGATAGCCGCCGGAGAAGTTATTGAGAACCCAGCTTCCGTGGTTAAGGAGCTGGTCGAGAATGCCCTGGATGCCGGTGCGCGGAATATCTCTATTGAGGTAAACCGCGCTGGAATGCAGGAAATCAAGGTGCAGGACGATGGTTGCGGGATGAATGGGGATGAAATAGAACTCGCCTTCACCCGCCACGCCACCAGCAAGCTCCAAACCGTCGATGATCTGTGGCAAATCGGGACGCTTGGATTCCGCGGCGAGGCCCTCCCAAGCATCGCTAGCGTCTCACAGGTGGTCTGCCTCTCCCGCACCGCCGACGAGGATATGGGCACCGAAGTGCGCTTTGCGGGTGGTGAACTCCAAGCACGAACCCCCAAAGGCGGCGCGCGCGGCACGACAATCAGCGTTCGCAACCTCTTTTATAACACCCCCGTCCGGCGGGACTACCTCCGCGCCGATGCCACCGAAGCAAGTGCCATAAACACCATTGTACAGCACTATGCGCTGGCTTATCCCGCCGTACGATTTACCCTCATCCTCAATGGCCGCCTCTCCCTTAAGACAAATGGCAAAGGTTCATTGCAAGATGTGGCTATAGAAGTGTACGGAGTGGATGTCGCTCGGCAGCTTCTCCCCCTCAGTGAAGAGGTAGGGGCGGGAGATGACTTTATCGCTCTGCAAGGACTTCTATCGCCTCCTGGCCTGACCCGCAGCAACCGCAACTCTGTCTACCTTTTTGTGAACCAGCGGGCCATACACCCCCGCGGAATCATCCTCCACGTGATTACAGAGGCATATCACACCCTCCTCATGAAAGGGAAGTACCCCCTTGTTATCATAAATATCACATTACCACCTCATACCGTCGATGTGAACGTCCACCCCGCCAAGAGTGAAGTGCGGTTTCGCTCTCAGCAACGGGTTTTACACTTCATTGGCCGCTCTGTGCGCGCCACGCTCTTGCAACACACAGACGTACAATCGTGGACAAAACAACCCTCCCAACGACAGCAACGACAGCCACATAGCTCCGCTTGGAAGGTCGGAAGTCGGGTTTGGAGCGTCCAGAACAGTTATTGGGATGTTGGCGGCGGCGGCAACCCCCCCATCACCGCGTCGGTAAAGAAAGCAAATCCTGTCGAAACACCAACGACAGACCAAACTAGTGATATTTCCCATCAAGAAGCGGCAAAACCATCGTCAAAGGGTGACACAGGCAACACCACTCCCCCCCCCAATCCTGTCATTGATAGCTCTCCATCGATGACAGAAGAAGAGCTTTTCCCCGATGAGACGCCCAAAACCCGCGATGACCAAGCGATGACCGTAATGACAAACCCCTCCTCCCCCCGCCTCCCGGGTACCCAGCCCCCCCCCGTCGACCATTTACCTGCCGAAGGGCAATCTTCCCCTCCCCCCCCCATCATGTCCGACCACCCCCCCTCTTTGCCAGCAAACGAACCTGAACCGTCTCATTCTGGGCAAGAAAATACCCCAGATGAGACAGAAAAGACATCCGACAAACTCCCCCCCTTGCGGGTCATTGGGCAGGTGGGGCTGACCTACCTCGTCGCCGAATCGCCAGAGGGGATGTATATGATAGACCAGCACGCCGCCCACGAACGCATCGCCTATGAGCGCTTGATGGCCCTACACCGCGATACGGCGCTCGACTCGCAACAGCTGCTCACCCCCCAAACGCTCAAATTCCCCCCCGACATCACCACGGTGCTGCTCGACGCCGCCGACACCCTCGCGCAGTGGGGGTTTGCTCTTGAGCCGTGGGGCGATGACCACGTGCGCGTTCGTGCGCTTCCCACTATCGTCGCGCTTGAGAACCTCCACGACGCCCTGCTCGAAATCGCCGCCGCCCTCTCCGATGACGAAGGCAGTACCCCCGACGATTGGCGCGAGACGATGCTCATCACCCTCGCCTGCCATACCTCCGTGCGCGCCGGCCAGTCGCTCTCGCTCAACGAAATGCGCGAGTTGCTCCGACAGCTCGAACGCTGCGACAACCCGCGCACTTGCCCACACGGACGACCTACGATGGTCTTGCTTACCCCCAGCCAGCTCGAACGCCAGTTTGGCCGGATGAGCTAGGTTGCTACTTCTCCCGTATCTCTATATCGTCTAGGTACCAGCCTCGGTATTTGTTTGCGAGAGCATCCACTGAGTCAAACCGGAACTGCAATCTAATGGTCTTCCCTGAGAAGATCGAAACGGTAGAATTGTAGTAATTCCATGTACTTTGGTGATTATATTTTGGAAAAGGTAAGAACAGTGGGTAGAAAGTCCCTCCATTAATAGAAACATAGATCTGTCGAACTGGTGCTAGAGTAGCCGTAGTAGGTTCTGTTTGATACCAAGAGTGAATATCCATTTCCACCGCAGTCACACTACTCGGGACAAAGATAGGCGGTGTGGTTAGGGTTCCATAGTTCCGACTGCCCGTGTCATAATCACCAGTCCCGTCTTGGCCATACCACCAGCTCTTCGTTCCAATAGCTGGTTTGTGGCCACTTGGAGCGGGTGCAGTCCCATCAACAAGATGCCACAGCCCAGTTGCTGTCCAATCACCCACTCCGCCCTCCATATCGTCCGACCACGGCAATTGCTCAGCAATACCAATTTCGGTTAGAGCAGAAAAAGCTGCATAGTCAGTACCATCGCTGGCATTCCAATAAAAGTCAGTGACACCGACCCAATCTGTATTCGGTTCAAAGGTAAGATTGCCAAGATCTGCCAATGGGATAACATCGCCCACACTGACGGCCGTTCCGCTAAGCTTCAATGTCCCGTTGGTGGGCAGCGATTCGATGCGCACCTCCACGAGACTATCACCCGTGTCCACATCGGAGAAGTGGCTGGTAAAGTCGGCTGCGCTGAATGTGAGCGTGGTGTTTTCAAGTCCTCCAATGAACCCGTCAGTGAGCGTGGGCGGGTCGTTGACGGGGGTGATGGTGATGGTCAGGGTGGCGGCAGAGGCCGAATAATCGGTGCCGTCGCTGCCTTTCCAATCAAAACTGGTCGTGCCATTCCAATCGGCGTCTGGCTCAAAGGTCAGTTTGTTAGAGGCAAGGCCGGAACGGGGGATTTCCTTGACACCGGTGATCGCTGTCCCGTCAAGCATTAACGTCCCATTCGCAGGCAGCGTTTCAATGCGTATATTCATCACCTTGTTCGGCATATCCACATCAGCAAAGAGTGATTCAAACAACGGCAGATCGAGCGTGAGGGTGGTATCTTCCGTGCCGGTGGTTGTGCCGTTGGAGACAACAGGGAGGTCGTTGACCGGATCCACCGTGATGGTCAGAGTAGCCATAGCGCACTCGGCAGGCAACGGCGTGCCGCTGTCGCAGACCTGGTAGGTGAGGCTATCTATGCCGTTGTAATCAGGGTCGGGCGTGTATGACACCTTATTGCCGACCACGCTCACCGTGCCGTGGCTTGGCGTGATGGTGATAGGGTCGGTGATGGTGAGAGCCGTGCCCTCCACATCGCTGTCGTTGGCCAGGACATCAATGATGTTGGCCGTGCTGTCCTCCACCACCGTGGCGGTGTCATCCAAGGCAGAGGGCGGGTCGTTCGTCGCGTTGATGGTCATATTCATCGTGGCGCTGGCCGCGGCATACTCTTTGCCGTCGGAACCGTTCCACGTGAAGCTGGTCGAGCCATTCCAGTTGGTTGGCGGCACAAAGGCCAGATTGCCCAAGTCTGCCGCGGCAATCACATCGCCCGCACTGACCGCTGTCCCGCCGAGCTTCAAAGCCCCGTCGGTCGGCAGGGAGACAATGCGCACCTCAGCCACGCTCTCGCCATCCACATCGGAGAAGTAGCTAGAGAAGTATAGCCCTATCCACAACGTGATATCTTCCGTGCCGGTGACCGTGCCGTTGGAGAGGACGGGCGGGTCTTGCACGGGGGTGAGAGTGAGGTACATCTTGGCGGGCGTGGCCGAGTAATCGGTGCCGTCGGAACCATTCCAGTCGAAGTTGGTGGTGCCATTCCAGTCGGCATTGGGCACGAAGCTCAGCGTCGAAATGGAGCTACGGGCAATCTCATCACCCGGAGCGACGGCTGTGCCGCCAATGTAAAGCACACCACCAGCAGGCAGCGAATCGATGCGGATGGTCTGCAGGTTTTCACCCGTATCGACATCGCGGAAGAGGCTGGTAAAGTTGCCCGCGGCAAAGGGCAGAGTGAAGTCTTCCGTGCCGATTATCGTGCCATCTGTCAGTATGGGCCGGTCTTGCTTCGGTGTCACGTCGATAGAAAGAGTCGCGGTGTCGCACTCAACCGGCATCCCGCTATCGCACACCTCGTAGGTTAGCTTATCCGTGCGGTCGTGGTTGGGGTCGGGTGTGTAGCTGATCGTCCCCGTCCCCGTCAAGACGCGGGCGGTGCCGCTGATGGGGCGAGAGATGATCGAGAGGGTTGATGGGTCAAGCCCCTCCACATCGCTATCGTTGGCCAGCACATCAATCGTGTTATCGCTGCTATCCTCATCGACCACAAGCCGATCATCCACGACGACAGGGAGGTCATTAATCGGATTAACCGTAATGGCCACGGTATCGGTATCGCTCTTGGCCCCACCGCTGCCAATATGCCCTTGGTCATTGGTCGTGATAGTAAGCGTCTCTGCGCCATAGTAGTTGGCATTGGGCGCATAACTCATGCCGTTCAAGGCCGCATTGACATCGGTAATGGTGCCGGTAAAGACCAGCTTGGGATCATCTCTGCCGTCGCCGGTGGAGAAGGAGAGGCCGGTAGTGCGGGCGAGTTTGAGCGTGCCGTGCGCCACCTCCAACGTCACCTCAACCGGCTGCGGGCCGGAGTCGTCCATTGTGCCGATGCGGGTGGCTTTGGACGACGGGAAGATCACACGAGTGTCTTCATCCATCGTGACCGCGCCGGGGACGGTGTTGGTTGGCGGGTAGTTGATGCCGTCTATCACCACCGTAATCGTGCTCTCATTCGAGGAAATCAGCGCCGCATCATACCCCGCCCACGTGAAGGTGGTCGTCCCCACCCACGTATCAGCCGGAATGAAGGCAAGGCGATCCAGGTCGCCCACATCAACCTCTGTGCCCCTCGACACCGCAGTGCTGCCTAGCTTGAGGGTGCCGTCGGTTGGCAGCGAAGTGATACGGATCTTCTGCAACGAGTCGCCATCCACATCGCGGAAGGCAAGCTCAAATTGGCCTCTGTTGAGCGGTAATGTCGCATTCTTTGTGCCGTAAATACTAAAATCATCCACCGTCGGCGCGTCGTTCACCGGCGTGATCGTGATCAGGAAGGTGTGCCGAAAGGAGATATCATCACCCCCATTGGCCCGACCACCGTCATCACGCAGTCGGGTAGTGACCGTCACCACGCCGTTCTGGTTGAGCGCTGGCCTGAAGGAGAGTTCGCCTGCAGGGCTGATCGCCGGTTTTTCGTCGAAGAATGACGGACTCGTGCTTGAAACGAGGAATTGGAAGAGTTGTCCGGCCTCATTGGTCGCTCCGGCAAACATATTTGTTGCCCAGTTGGCTTCTGTGTATGTGCCACTATCTTCAGCAATAGTCACATCGCTGCCGCTCACAAATGAGGGGTAATCATTCACCGGCGACACGGCAAATGCTAATGTAGCGCGGTCGCACGCCCCCAAATCATCGCACACTTCATAGATCAGGCTATCGTCGCCATAGTAGTTATGATCGGGGGTATACGTAATGCTGCCGCTTGTTGTATTGACCGTCGTGCCGCCATGGCTCACATCGCTGATGATCTGCAGCGTGGCGGGGTCAATTGTGCCATCGCGGTCTCGATCATTGCTGATGACGGTACTGGTGCTTTTCCCATCCTCCAACAGCTCAAGCCGGTCATCATTGATCTCTGGTGGGAGATTGGGCACCGGCGTGAATGTGGGAGTGGGGCTGATAGTCGGCGTGGAAGTCTCTTCCTCTTTCGGCGATTCTGGCGTATTGCCCGGTGTAGGCGTATCAGTTGGCGTATTGGTGGGTGTAGGCGTATTGGTGGGCGTGCGTGTTGGCCACGGCGTCTCACTAGACCGCGGGGTATTGGTTGGCGTGGGCGTATCAGTTGGCGTATTGGTGGGTGTATTGGTTGGTGTATCGCTTGGAGCGGAAGGAACATCGCTGGGCGTGGGTGTGGCCGTTGACGTGATAGGAGTATCGGTCGGATTTGGTGTTTCACCCGGCTCTTGCGTCTCGCCCGGCTCCTGGGTCTCACCCGGCTCTTGCGTTTCACCCGGCACTGGCGTATCGGTCGATTCGGGAGCTTCTGTTGGCTCCGGGGTATCGGTTGGCTCCTCCGTCGGGTCGGGTGCATCAGTTGGACGCGGTGTTCTTGTAGGGCGCGGCGTATCAGTCGGCACCGGCGTATCAGTCGGTTCTGGTGTATCAGTCGGCACCGGCGTATCAGTCGGTTCGTCGGTTTTTGGCGGACTGGTGGGCCAGGGCGTATTAGTTGGGCGCGGCGTCTTGGTGGGACGCACGGTATCGGTCGGCCCCGGAGTATTGGTCGGCTCCGGTGTATCAGTTGGCTCGTCCGTCGGTTCGTCCGTCGGCTCGTCGGTTGGCTCGTCGGTGGGTTCGTCCGTCGGCTCATCGGTTGGCTCGTCGGTGGGTTCGTCCGTCGGCTCATCGGTGGGTTCGTCGGTGGGTTCGTCCGTTGGCTCTGGATCATCCGCGTCGCGTATGCGGGTGTTGGTGGGGCGCGGCGTGTCACTCGGACGCGGGGTACTGGTTGGCCGGACGGTGTCGGACGGCTGCTGAGCAACTACCACCACGGTTGCAGTTGGGGATGGCGAAGGCGCAGTGGTGGCTTCTGACGTGTCGCTTGGAGCTGGTGTGTTGGTAGGGCGCGGAGTACTGACAATGATGATAGGCGTCTTTGGTGTGGGAATGAGCGCCACCGGAAAACCATCATCTTCCTCGTCATCATCTGTCGACCACTCATCCGCAGGGCGCACATCTTGAACAGCCTTTTCCATCTCGCTGATGACGGTTTCATCGAGCGGGGCCAGGCCGGGGTCGTACCACTCTTGGTAGTCGGCTGAGCCAATCGCGAGCGCTTTTTCGGACAACGGTTTGGCGTCGGGGGCGACCGCCCGCACGATCATCTCCATCACAATGCCAGCGCCTATCAACGAGAGCACAATGGCTCCCACGGTCAACCAAATCATCGACCGTGATTTAGGCTGCTTCGGCTGTGGGTTGTTTTTCGGGGTCTTGTGTTTCTTCATATGCACACCTCAACGAGAAACTAAAGGTACTCCCTTCGCCTGGAGTACTGGTTACCCAAACACGCCCACCATGCTGTTCGATGACGTGCTTCACAATGGCGAGCCCTAGCCCGATACCGCGATCTGAGCGGTCGTTGGAGGAGTCGCCATCTCCCCGCACAAACCGTTCAAAGACGCGTTCTTTCATCTCTTCAGGAATACCACATCCCGTATCTGCGACATCAATATGGACAAAATTGCCCTCTTGATAGGCGCGTATGGTAATGCCGCCTTCTTCGGTATAGGTCGCGGCATTCTCAACAAGCTGCTTCATGACGTTGCGGAGCTGAATGGGGTCAGCCTGCACGTCGGGAATGTCGGGCGGGAGATCGACCTTCAGCGTGAGCTTCTTTTGCTTGAGCTGCTTGCGGAACGGCCACAGCCCCTTGTCGATAATCGGCTTGAGCGGGACGGTCTCTGGCTCAATCGCGGTATCGCCAGAGTCGAGCCCGGCTATCGCGACCATATTTTCCACCAACCGCCCCATATTCTTGACCTGCTGGCCAATCGTTTGCATCATCGGGAGCTGCTGCTCATTGAGCGGGCCGACGATTTGGTGCGTCAGCATATCGATATTGCCGCGCATCGAGGTGAGTGGGGTGCGCAATTCGTGCGAAATCGTCGCGATAAAGCCGGTCTTTGCGCGGTCAACATTCACCTCAGATGTCATATCTTGCAACACGTAGACATTCCCTTGATACGTCCCATGTTCCGTTTCAATCGGGGCAGATGTCAAGCGCACATAAAAGCTCCCAATCTTATACATATTGTTGTCTTTGGAGCCAAAGAGCGCTTCGTCAACCAGAGAGAGCGGGAAATCTTGAAACCGCCCGGGCAAGAGCGCCCTCTCGTGTAGCCCCAAGATGTGGTAGGTAGCCGGGTTGATCGACTCGACATTGCCCTCAATATCGCACACCACAATGCCGTCGGTAATACTCTCAACGATGGCCGCGCGCCGACTGGACTCTGCCCGCACCTGGGCAATCAGATCAACGAGCGTTTCTGTCATCCTATTAAATGCAATCGACAGGTCGCCTATCTCATCAAGCGTACTGATAGTGCTGCGGCGATAAAAATTGCCTTGCATCACCTCGTGGGCGGTGGTAACAAGCTCTTGCACCGGCGAGACGATATTATGCGCAATAAACCAGCCAAGCAATACATTGACCAACGCCAGCACCATCGTCGTGATGATGATCGGGGTGCGGGCATGGTTGAGTGCTTCTAGCATCACGTTGCGGTCACGCAGAAACCCCAACACCCCCACTTGCTCCTGCCGGACGATCAGCGGCGTATATAACGCCCCATATTCCCGGCCACTTAGCTGCATCACGTGAACCGTGGCGTTTTGCATCTGAAGGGTGTTGCCACGAATTTGGGCCATCACATCTTCTTCAATTTGAAGCGTCTCTAGCCCTTTATCGGGTGTAAACGTACTCGCAATTGGGATCCCATTCGACGTAAAGAAGGTCAGGATATTCTGATGTTGAGCTGATTCCTCCGTCACGCGGAAGACCTGACCCAACACCCCGTTTATCAACCGATCCAGCTCCATCGCCACCATAACCCCGCCCAAGAGCTGCTCTCGGCCCGCCTCGTCGATATAGCGGACAGGGGCCACCGTGGCAAAATAGCGCTTGGAGCCGCCCGCTGCGTTGGGCATATCGACAATCTCGGTAAACTTGTCGCCATGTTCGTCTTTGTTTTCGGAGCGTATCTTGTCAACCAGGTTGCTTTGGGAGAAGTCGAGCGATGGGTTGGTGATGGGGGTTGTGCTCGTAAGATCGTCAAAATTACGCTCCATATCGAGCAGAGAAACCCCGTTCGTATTGAATACGATGAGCCGGTCAACTTGGATACCGGGGGTTCGTACCCCTTTGCGAAAATAAGGCTCCACTGAACGGTAGAGTTCGGTTGGGTTGCTCAAGCGCAGCGCTTCGATCACTGACAGCTTATCTTCACGAGGATTGGCGGGCGCAAAAACAACCTCGATCAGGAATTGGAGATTGGAACGTTCTTGATCGACGATTTCATTGCTGGCGTTGCGCGTGAGCTCCAACAATTCGGTGTTAAAGTTTTCCTGCTGCGATTTTGATACAATCGTAAATGCAATACCAACCCCGATGATCAAGATGGCTACTGTGATGATAAGAAAGGGAAAAATGATCTTGTATTGTATTTTTGACTGAAACCGACGTAGGATTGTCTTCACTATCAACCCTCATCAACCCTCTATATCATCCTATCCCTACGGGAATAGCACGAGTGTTTACTGTTGGCAAGATACACCAGGTATCGGTTCATGTTCGGTTCATGTATAGTATAGTGCATACAACCAAGAAGAATCAAGCAGGAAAAACGCGATATTTTTAAAAATATCCGTTGTATATACCAGGTTTTGGCTAAGACAAACCGTAGTTTTCTTCTTCGTCTTGCAGATACTACATTGCACCGGAAGAAAATCAACCCCAACGACGCCCCCTCGTAGGAGAGGATGTGTGGTACCATAATCAGTGAATTGTATCCACCATGCAAGTCGAACATCTCCCAGGAGGAGATAACAGCTTGTCCTTCACGAGGCGGAAAAATCTTGGGGGCACCAGTGATAAGGCAATGCAATCATATGCGATCAAACGGATGAAAACGACAAACGGGCGAAAGCCATTGCGGGGTGCTTCCCCCTCATTGAGCGACACGAGTGGTGTATATGGGAGGCCGCGCTTGAAGGCAAGCACCTATGAGGTGGGGTATGACTTCTGAGAACAAAAAATCAAATGCCGTTCGAGTGCTTGTCGTCGAAGATGACGTACATATCGGGCAACTCATCGGGCTGACGATGCCTTCGTTGGGGAGGCCCTACGTTTTTATGAACGCGATGTGTGCAGCAGAAGCGCTTGAACTCTGGAAGCAAGAACCCTATGATCTCTTGCTTACTGACTACAATCTCGCCGGTATGAATGGGATAGAACTCATGATTACGTTGAAGGAAATGGGGGCGACGGCTCCTATGGTGCTCTTCACTGCCTACGATACCCCCGAACTAGAGCGCCAAGCGACCCACGTTGGCGTTGCTGCCTATCTAGCCAAACCTTTCGATATTGACGATATGCTGGAGATTATTAGCGAACTCCTGCCGCAAGAAGAGTATTCTCCCCAAGAGTAAGGGCCGATGGATGATGGTGGAGAGGGGATGTTTTCCGTAGACGAGAAAAAACCCGCTTCGCTTCACGAGCGAGAACGGGTCTCTTCTCGACCCCACGAACCGCAGGGCCTTGGGGAGAACGAAATACAGAATGACTATTTGGCCTTCCCCTGATTGGCGACTGCCTGCATCGCCTTCTCAACCTCCGCCGGATCACCCAAGTAGTAGCGGTTGAGCGGCTTGAGTTGGTCGTCAAGCTCATACACCAACGGCATCCCCGTCGGAATGTTCAAGCCCACAATATCATCTTCAGAGATATCATCTAGATATTTGACCAACGCCCGCAGACTATTGCCGTGCGCGGCGATGATGACCTTTTTGCCAGAGGAGATGGTCGGGGCGATGGTTTCGTGCCAGTAGGGCAAAAACCGCGCCACGGTATCTTTGAGGCACTCGGTAAGGGGTAGCTCGTCCTTAGAGAGACCTTGGTAGCGGGGGTCTTTGCCGGGGAAACGCTCGTCGCTCTCCTCAAGCTTGGGCGGAGGGGTGTCGTAGCTGCGCCGCCAGATGCGTACTTGGTCGTCGCCATATTTGGCAGCCGTCTCCGACTTGTTCAGCCCCTGCAATCCACCATAGTGGCGTTCGTTGAGCCGCCACGTGCGGTGGACGGGAATCCACATCAGATCCATCTCATCCAATGCCATCCACAGCGTTCGGATGGCGCGCTTGAGCACAGACGTGAACGCAATATCGAAGGTATACCCCTCTTCGCGTAGCACTTTTCCAGCTTTTTGCGCCTCTTGTCGCCCTTGCTCCGTTAAATCAACATCTGTCCAGCCGGTGAATCGGTTGGATTTATTCCATTCGCTCTCGCCGTGCCGTAATAATACTACTTTGTGCATATTTGGAGATCGCGGTGTACAATCTGCCGCCGGTGGGGCAAAAACATGTACACCTGCTCCTTTCTAGCTTACTCAGGGTTTTCGCACGCAGCTTCATAATCTCGATGAGCTTGACTTGATGAGCTTGACTTGATGATGACGTGTTTGCGGTGCGGAAGCGGCAAAGCTCCCACACCGTTCCTGATTATAGCCGAGGCACATTGGGTTTGCAAACGGGGGCATAGCAACCCAACTCACTGCATTGCCGCCGTGGATGGGGAATTATCGAGATTGCGAAGCCGGAGATTGTGAAGCGGGAGTGCGCTTCTTGGCGGGGGTGGGGGAGAGGAAAATATCCAACGTGCGGTAAAACGTGAGGAATGCAATGCTGCCCCCACTCACCCAATAAATCGTTTGTGCCCACCACGTTCCGGTATCAGTGCCGCTCCCAATGCTGTGGACAAGGCCGATAAGGAAAACACCGTAGGCCAACACGTGGATGGCATGCCACAGCGCCCGACCCAATTTCTTGCGAACGTATGAACTGGCAATCACTATCCCAAAGGCATAAAGCGCAAGTTGCCCAAGGCCAATCCACAGTGGTTTGTAGCCGGTGCTAGAGAATGGGATCAAGAGCGTGGCGAGGGTATAGTCCATATAGGTGTCGCCAAGCAGGATGAGGGCGTGGAAGATGGCGGCCAACATCCCAAGCACACTTGCGTGCTGATGAATCTCGTATGCCATCGCCGCGCCCGGCCACATTTTTGCCGTCTTGCTGCTCAGCATAATACCCAGGGCAGTTGCGATCCACAAGAGCGTATATGCCACAAACCCACTACTCCGTGAGAGATACCAGTATGCTTTGGGGTGGCCGCTGGTGAGCGTCTCGCCCAATGCAGGCACCCAGGCTGGCAAGATAACCACTGCAATAAATGACCCTATCAGAACGGATATCAACAGGAGAAGCACCGTTTGCAGATCGAGGGCGGATGGCATCTCCTCAAAGTCGATAGGGTCACGAGTGCGAGCGGGGGCGGGGGGGTCTTTGCGTTCGGTAAGCTCGTTGTGTTCACTATGGCTTTTCTGTTCGTCGTGGTCTTTATAGTCGTTATGGCCTTGGGGATGTGAGTGCGTCATACTATCCTCCCGTACAACTCTATTTCTATGTGTCTGCTTCTATATATTTGCGATATTTAGTCAATTATGAACGGCTAGCTCCAAAGGTAGCGGTGGAATTGGTTGCTTCGTAGGACATCACCCGACTCGCATACAACCAAGCCTTCAAGGTCAGGGCGGCGATTGAGCCACGAAAGCCCCTCATAGCTGCCCAAAAGAAACACGGTTTTTGCTGCGATTTCGGCCTGAAAGAGTGTCGGAGCGATGGCCGTCACCGTGATAATGTCAGAGAGCGCTGGATAGCCAGTGCGTGGGTCTATGATGTGGTGCTGCCTGCTGCCGTGGTGTTCCCAATATCGGTAGTCCTGCCCTGAGGTCGCCACCCCGCATTCTCCCAACGTCAGCAATGCGAGTTGTTCTCCTGGGTGGCGGGGGTCGGCGATCCCAATCAACCACGGTTCGCCTTCTTGCCGCGGGCCGCTGATGGCAATATCTCCACCGGCGTCTACCAGCGCGGGGCCGCACGTGGCGAGTCTTTGCACTGCTTGTGTGGCAGCCCATCCTTTGGCTATTCCCCCAAGGTCAAGGCGGTTGCCTACCGGGATACACACGGTGTGTGTGTCAGTATCTAAGAGAAGTCTATCGGCAACCGGCGGGAGAAGGGGGAGCGTGGTTGTTTCTTCGTAGGCAATGGGGCGGAGGATTGGCTCGTATACCGATGGTGTGTGCGTTGTGCGGTAGGGGCGACGTGGTTGGCTGGTGTCGAAGGACGCTTGATAGCCTGCTGCTTCTAGCGCATCGCACACGAACGGGGTGACAAGGTTATCGCTTTCGTGCGCCGCTTCGAGGGCCATTTCGAGAAGGTGCCACATCGTCTCGCTCACCCGCACCGGCTCGCCTTGATGGCGGTTGAGGTGGGAAAGCTCACTTTGTGGATCAAAGCGGCTCAATTGTCGTTCCCACCTAATGAACCAATCGGAAGTCTTGTCTAAAAGAGCGGCGGTATGTGGATCGTCATTGTCCACTACCGCCAGTATTTCACTCCCCATTGCACGAAATGTTCGCTGTTGCATAGCCGTTGTCCTTAGCCAGAGGAGCGGGTGGAGGTCACGGGGGCGGGGGCCGCTGGTGCGCTCACTTGGCGCAAGACTGGCTGTGGTTGGCTGACCTCCACCACCTGCGGCTGCGCGATAACTGGCACGACATTGCTGTTAGAGCTGTTAGACATCTGTGTGGGGCGCGACACAAGTGTCGGGATAGGCTCGGCCAGGAAGTCGATGCCTTCTGTGCCACTCACTTGCCCGTTGATTTGCCCACTTGAGATAGTCACTTCCGATGCTTGGTTGGACGTGTTGGACGTGTTGGACGTGTCTGCTGTGGCAAACAAGGCCCATCCACCGATAGTTGTTGAAACGGTCAGCACCGTGAGAAGGGTCTTCATTGCTGGTGCGTTATTTTGGCGGGTGTTGGGTGTTCGCTTTGGGTGCTTTGCCATAGGGAGTCTCCTACTTATGGTTTGTCGTATGCTTCAGAGAAGGTCATCAGGGATTACGATTACATCAAGGGGTTTGTATTAGTCGTCGTGCTCATAGCGTTCACCGCGCTCGTAGCGTTCGCCGCGCTCATAGCGGTCATCATCGTGCTCGTAGCGCTCATAGCGGTCATCATCATCGTCGTCATCGTGCTCATAGCGCTCGTCATCGTCATCATCGTCATGCTCATAACCACTGCTTGAGCGTGTTTGTGATGAGGTTGTGGTGTTGTAGAGCACATCGCCCGTCTGCGCATTGACATAGACCTTGCCCTGTGTGAAGGAGACTTCGTAGGCAGCCTGGCCCTCAAAGTTCACCAGTTCGGGAGTACCACTATGCGTTGAACCATTCGCATCTGCCTCTGCAATCGTCGCCGCCTGATCGGCTGTTATATCGTATGTGGACGCGGGAGATTGGCTTTGGGTATTTGCCTGCTCAACCTGTTGCGTCAACTGTTCATTGGTTTCGCGAAGCTGTTGCTCTGTCTGATAGGCTTCTTGAAGCTGTTGATTGGCCTGCTTGATTTGCTCCTGGTATGCAGTCTCACGCTCTGCAAGGTACGCTCGCACAATTGGGTTGAGCGTGTATGAGACCGCGGAGGTTGATTGCGTTGCGTCGGTACTTTCAGCCGCCGTTGGCGCGGTGGAGGCGGCAGGTGTGGCGGCAGGTGTGACGAAGATCGTCGTGGCGGTGGCTTCCTGCTCCACTCCCATCGCCGTGGTCGGCTCCGACAACCGGCCCATAATCCCTCCAACGATAACCAGTAAGAATGCGGTCAAACCAACTGATATCAACAGAGTCGTGCGATTCATTATGAACTGCTCCCTTTCTTTGTTTTCTTGCTTTGATGATTGATGTCTGATGATTGATGTCTGATGATTTTGGCTTCTTTAGGTTGATGATGTCCACCATTCGGCATCACCGTTTTCCTGTTGCTCGTATCATAC
Source organism: uncultured Chloroflexaceae bacterium (assembly GCA_964526735.1). Taxonomy (GTDB): domain Bacteria; phylum Chloroflexota; class Chloroflexia; order Chloroflexales; family Chloroflexaceae; genus JAAUSY01. The sequence goes on from CAZGLO010000025.1 coordinate 39,501, forward strand.
GGGAGCAGTCTTGAAGCATTGTTGGAAGAAGGGGGCGGTTTTTCTAAGAATATCTTTATCTTTGAAGACCGGCGGGGGGGGATACCAGGAATGATGAGATTTCTACACCATTCCTGGTTATAACAGAGGTTGATTAGGCTTGCGGGGGCAGGAAACGAGAATCAGTCTTCTGCCAACTCCACATTCCAAGCACAGAGACCATCGTAGCCGAAGCCGAGGTGACGGTGATCTTGCGGTTTACGTTGTTTCAATACATAGATTTCTCCTTTAGATGGAACAAAGAAGACTTCAAGACCACCCTTTATGAACCAGTCTCAAAAACTCTACTTTTGAGGCTGATTCAGGAGCATCTGGGTGTAGCGCTCACCACTGGCGTGGTTGAGGGCACGGCCTCTTCGCGGTGGAGGCGACATGGTTCAATGTGGGTTTGGATCATGGCTTTTCCTTTGCCCAAACAAACGTTTCTATACGCCCATTATACCGTAGTAGGATGGGGTATAATTGGTAAAGCCCCAGGAGAAACCTGCCTTACCACGGCCATTAAAATGGCGTAACTTGCGGCGGGGTCATACGGTCATGAGCCGATATAGGCGATATGGCCGATCATCACCCATCACGTACATTGCTATGCAACACACCACGCGCTGCCAGATGGTGTCTTTGAGATGTGGATATGCGCTGGAAACCGTTCTTTGAGGTCTTCCAGGTGGGTGATAACCAAAATAAGCTTAAAGTCGTGCTGGACGCTGGTAATCGCCTGCACAAACCGCTCTCGTCCTTCGGCATCAAGCGCCCCAAACCCCTCATCAATCACCAATGTCTCAAGGCTTGCGCCCGCTCGCCGCGCCAATAGTCGAGAGAGGGCAATACGCACGGCGATGTTGATGCGCATCGCTTCGCCGCCGCTGAACGCATCGTAGGTACGGGTGCCAAGCGCATCGGCAATCTTGATTTCCAGCGTCTCTAGGATATCGCCCTTCTTCGTGCTGCGCTGCATCTCAAAGGTCAAGTGCATTTGGTTGTCGGTGATGCGGCTGAGGAGGCGGTTGGCTTCGCGTTCAAGCTCTGGGATGGCCATCTCAATCAGCATCGCCTGCACCCCACGTTTGCCACATGCCTCGGCAATTTCTTGGTAGACGCCTTGCTCCTCAATCATCTTTTGCCGCTCTTCCTCTTTTTCCTCCGCCTGGCGACGAGCTTCGCGTGCCCCTTCGCAATGCGTTTGCCGCTCATAGAAGTCGCGTTGCGCCACTTCAAGGTGTTGGCGCGAGTCGGTGAGCTTTTGAGCGCGGTCTCTGGCATGACGGCGGGCTTGGGGGAGTTCGCGGACGTGCTGTTCCGCTTCTTGGGCTTCTTGGGTGAGGGTTTGCTGTTCAGCATGGTAGCGTTCAAGCAGCGATTCGGCGCGGTTGAGGGCATTGCGGTCGCGTTCCAGCGTGGAGAGCGCCACATTCAACCGATACTCCTCCTCCGCCCAATGCTGCAACTCGTGGACGTGGGCGCGGGCGGCGGTATAGCCTTCGGGCGTGTAGCCAAGCGCGTGCAATTGCTCCTCAATCTGCCGTCCCGCCTGACGTATCTCGTGGCCATAATCGTGGTTGGCGAGCATGGTTTCCCGTTCGGCTATCTGCTGTTCAAGGTCGGGGAGCGTGGCCGCGGCTTGGGTATATTCCTCCAAGGTGTGCTGAAGGGAGGCGGCTTCGCGCTCAAGCTGCACCCGCTGCTCAAGCTGCTGCTCTAGGTCATCAAGGCGGTGTTGCAAATGCGCTCGTTCCGCCTCCAACGGCTCAACCTGGTAATCGCCACGCCCCATCTCCTGCAACGTCGCTTCGATATCGGCAATAGTCGCCCGTGCTTCCGGCTCATACGCTTCTTGTTCAAGCGCGGCAGTGATTTCGGCGAGGGTGGCCTGTGCTTGATCGCGTTCTGATTGCCATTCTTGGGCTTGGTTGAGCTGTTGTTGCAGCCATTCCGCCCGCGCCGCGCCGCGTTGAGCCTCTTGCAGCTGGTCTTCCATCTTCTGTATCTCGCCAACAAGCACATGCTGCTCGTCCATATATTTGTATTCGCTTTTGCGAGCTTCGCGGTAGACGTGGCGGAACTGCTCTATCTCTTGATCGTAGTGCTCACGTACCGTCTCCATGCCCTCCCGCCCAAGATCACTGCCGCAGAGCGGGCATGTCGTGGTAGAGTTCTGTAACAGGAGGTCTTTGCGCTCTTTAATTTCCTTGGCCTGCTTCTCAATCTGCGCACAGCGCGACCGACATGCGCCAATTTGCTCAGTCAGGGCGTGTCCGTGTTCGCGTTGGGAGGCAAGATTCGCCGTCAGCTCATCAACAAGCTGCTGTTGCCGCCGTGCTTCGGCAAGATCTTGCTCCCAGCGGGGGATATCACCAAGTTGGCGGTTCAGCCGATCAATCAGTCGCTGCTGCTCTTCCTGCGTTGAGCGCAAGGTATCGCGGTGGTGGGCGATGGTCGAAAGCAGGTCGTGGCGCTGGAGAAGCAATGCATTGACGCGGCTGATCTGCTCATCAAGGGCGGTGCGCTGTTCGCGGAGGCGGTGCCACTCTTCCGAGCGCGTTTGCAGCTCATGCAGTTGTGATTCTATGGCCTGCATCTGCTGGGAGAGCGAGCCACGCTGCTCAATCGCGTGGATTCTTTGGATCGTCTGCCGTGTGCGTTCGGCATCGCGCTTGAAGCCTTCGATCTCGCTCAGCAACACCCGCCGCTCATCCTTAAGTTGGTCTTTGCGCTCCCGCCGTTGCTCTATCAGCTCATCATAGTGTGCACGGAGCGATTCGAGGTGTGCCATCTCCTCCTGCGCCGCGACAAGAGCCGCCTTACCCTTTCGTATGGTTTCCTGCTGCTCAAGGAGCTTCTCAGCAGTCTGGACGGTGGCTTGCAAATCGCTGATTTCGGCGGTCTGCTGCTGAATATCCTGCACAAGCGTGTTTATCCGTTCACGTATCTCTTTGAGGCGGGCGGCTTTGGCCTCAAGCTCACGTACGCGCTCATCTGCCTGCTGCTGCTCTTTCTCAAGCTGCTCAACATTAGCGGTTAAGGTGCGGGTAGTGGTTTGTGCCTCCTTCAACAACTGCTCATAGGTGGGGAGTTTATCGGCTTCCTGTCGCAGGTGGGTCAAGAGGCCGTCAATGCCGTAGATGTGCTCGTTGTACGACTTGACCCGTGCTTTGGCGCGCTCTTCAAGGTGGGCATAATCCTCTAGATCGAGGATATCGGCCAAGACTTGCTTGCGTTCGCCGGGGGTTTTGCGCGTAAATTCGTCGGCGCGGCCCTGCAGCAAGAATGACGCATTGATAAAGGTATCGTAGCGCATGCGCAAGGCATCTTGAATGGCGCGTTCGGTGGCCGAAATCGACGACTCGGTGATTGACCGCCACGTCTCGCCATTGGCAATCTGTAGATCGAGCCAACTCTTGCCTGCGCTACTCTTACTGCTGCCTGCACGGCGGCGGCGGCGGATGACTCGGTAGCGTTGGCCGCCCGCATAGAAGGTCAGCCTGACCATCATCTCCTGCTCGCCCTGCGTGATGAGGTTGTCATCGCTGACCCGCGCCTTGCCCCACAGCACCCACGTGATGGCATCAAGCAACGTTGATTTGCCCGCACCGTTTTCGCCAGAAAGACACGCCACATGCAGACCCTCAAATGAGAGCGTTTGCTGTTCGCCGCGGTAGCACATAAAGTTTTGGAGGACAAGCTCTTGCGGAACCATTCGTTATTCCCCTATGAAAGCTCCCCGCCTGCAACCCTGTTTGCAATTATGTCGGCAATCTTGTTCGTAATCTTGAATGAGGCTGATTGTTCGTGTAGCATGAGAGAGCACACACCATCTGAGGGCCGAAACAATACGTATATAAGGCCCAACACGAAAGAGAAACAACCAATAGTCAGCTACCCAGAGCTAAAGCACCTGGGCTTGTGCTCGCTCCTCCACCCGTCG
>CAZGLO010000026.1:0-43353 GCA_964526735.1 uncultured Chloroflexaceae bacterium
CGACGGGTGGAGGAGCGAGCACAAGCCCAGGTGCTTTAGCCCTGGGTAGCTGACGTGGTATAGTAAGTGGTAGTGTCAGTACGCGCTATTGAGAGGAAAGTGTGATGATCTACGAAAAAGAGCAAACCTGCCGTTCGTGTGGTTCGTCTCAGATTGAGGTTGTCCTGCCGTTGGGGGAAACACCCATCGCCGACCGGCTCTTGACGGCGGAAGAACTCGATCAGCCAGAGCCACTCGTTCCGCTGACACTAGCGTTTTGTCACGGATGCGGTCTTGCTCAGATTATCGAAACCGTCTCGCCAGATGTGTTGTTTCGGGGGGATTACCCCTACTTTTCGTCGGTTTCTGCGACGTTGATGCGCCACTTTGGCGAGAGCGCCCAACAGCTCATTGAGATGCGCCAACTCAATGAGCAAAGCTTGGTGGTTGAGGCGGCCAGCAACGACGGCTATATGCTCAAGAACTTTGCAGAGCGCCATATCCCCGTTCTTGGCATAGACCCGGCGCGTGGGCCAGCCAAGTCTGCGCAAGATTCTGGCATCACCACGATGAATACCTTCTTCTCCAGTGAGCTTGCCAACACGCTTTGTCAGGAAGGAAAATGCGCCGATCTCTTCCTCGCCAACAACGTCCTTGCGCATGTGCCTGACCTGAACGGCTTTGTGGAAGGTATCCGCACGGTTTTGAAGGATAACGGGTTGGCGGTGTTGGAGATGCCATACGTGGTAGATTTGGTCGATCACTGCGAATTTGACACGATCTACCATCAACATCTCTGCTACTTCTCTGTGACCTCATTGGTCGCTCTCTTCAAGCGCCACGGGCTATCCGTCAACCATATCGAGCGCACGTCGATCCACGGCGGTTCATTGCGGGTGTTCGTGGAGCCGCACGAGGCCCCGCAAGAGTCAGTGCAACACTTGGTCGAGGAGGAGCGCACGCGGGGCGTGAATGAAGCATCGTTCTATCACCGCTTTGCGGGGCGCGTCCAAGATCTGCGCAGCGACCTCCAAACGACCCTGCGCGACCTGAAGCGTCAAGGCCACCGCATTGCGGCATATGGCGCGGCGGCAAAAGCAGCCACCCTGCTGAGTTTTTGCGAGATCGACAGCTCGCTTGTGGAGTATGTGGTCGATCTCAATTCCTACAAACACGGTCGCTATATGGGCAAAAACCATCTTCCCATCTACCCCCCAAGCAAATTGCTGGAAGATATGCCCGATGAGGTGCTTTTGCTTGCCTGGAACTTTGAGAAAGAGATACGAGAGCAGCAATCTTCATACCGCGAGAAGGGAGGAAGATTTATCGTGCCCATTCCCAGCCTAAAGATCGTCTAAAAGATCGTCTAAAAGATCGTCTAAAAGTACTGTCGCCACATATTCAAAACGAATCGCAGTCGTGATACAATGAAGCCTATATGAATGTGGGATTGGGGTTGTTATGTCTTGAGAGAGGGGTAATCCTACCCAAAAATGCAAGCACATGGAGGGAATAATGAGACAGTATATCGCATCCTTGTTTGGTTTTTTGTTGCCGGGAATAGTCTTCCTGCTGGTTGGCTATGCTTCTGATACGTCCCCCATTGCTGCTGCGGAAGGGTATCCTTCTCTCAAGAATCACCCCCGTCCTCGCCATCTCCCCGTACGTGCGGAGGGGGCGGCAGAGGCGAACGACGGCTACGCGCTCCATGCGACCTCTGCGCTCACCCCTACAAACGACACCCAAGCAGCGAAACCACTCTTTTTGCCGTTGGTGGTGCAAAACTCGCATACCAGCGACCCAATAACGCCCACTTTTACACCAAGCCCCACCAACACGCCAACGCCTTCTCCCTCCCCTACGGATGATCCTGGCGGGCCAACCGACGCGCCCACGGTAGACCCGGGTGACCCTACCATAACCCCGACCTCAACCTCTCCGACGGCTGTTTCCAACACCATAACACCAGCCACCGCCACGCCAGAGCCAACTGACCACGATGGCGATGGCGTGCCGAGCGAGGTTGAGAAACAGTATGAGGATGTGGACGGTGATGGCGTGCCCAACTACCTCGACCCCGACGACGATGGCGATGGCATCCTCACGTCGGTGGAGATCAACCGCTCTGACGTGGGCAGTAACGCGGTGATCAGCGCAGAGGGGTTTGCGGACAGCGATAACGACGGCACTCCTGACTACATCGACCCGGATGACGATGGCGATGGTGTCCCAACGCTTACGGAGGTGGAGCATGGCGATACCGATGGCAATGGCGTGCCCGACTATCTCGACTCCGATGACGATGGCGATGGCATTCCGACGATTGAGGAGGCGTCGCGGGGCGATACCGATGGCGATGACCTGCCCAACTACCTCGACCCCGACGACGATGGCGATGGCATTCCGACGATTGAGGAGGTAGAGCGGGGCGATACCGATGGCGATAGCGTGCCCAACTATCTCGACTCCGATGATGATGGTGATGGTATCCCCACGATTGAAGAGGTAGAACATGGCGATACCGATGGCAATGGCGTGCCCGACTACCTCGACCCCGATGATGATGGCGATGGCATCCCAACAGCCAACGAGTCCCGCGGAGACTATGATGGCGATGGCATCCCCGACTACCTTGATACAGATCCGGTGCCAGGTGGCAGACAGACGCCGACAGATACCACCATCACACCGACTATCACGCCCACGCCCAGCGATACACCCACACCAAGTGATACACCCACGCCCAGCGATACACCCACGCCAACCCATACGCCAACTATCACGCCCACGCCCAGCGATACGCCTACACCGACCCATACGCCTACTTTCACGCCCACGCCGACGGATACCCCCGTCACGCCAACTATCACGCCCACGCCGACGGATACCCCCGTCACGCCAACTATCACGCCCACGCCCAGCGATACGCCAGAAGGGCCAACAGACCCTATCACACCGACGGACACGCCCACACCAACGGATACTCCCGTCACACCAAGCCTGACGCCGACCAACACACCAGTCACTGTGCCAGGCCCACCCACGATCACCTCCTACGACGCGGTGTATGACAAGGATGCACAAACCTTGACGCTCTCGTGGGAGACGAACGAGGAAACCACGGCTGAGGTGGTTCACGGGGAGGGGTCGCCCTCAACGCGGGAGTATATCAACACCCGTAGCCTTGAGCATCAGTTTGTGGTGAATGGGGTGAGCACAAGGAGTGTCTATGCCTACGAGATTTATGCGAAAGATCTAGACAACGAGACCTCCGATGTCAAAGACCAAATAGATCTGCATATCCCGACCGTCTCCAACGTAGTCTACACCTTCAAGAACGCAACGGGTGAACTGCAGATCAGTTGGAATACAGCGATTGCGGCATCTGGGACGCTTGACTACGGCACCACAACCTCCTACGGCTCTACCGAGACCACGGCGGCAAGCACCAGCCATAGTGTGACACTCTCTGGCCTGACTGCTGGGGTTGTCTACCACTTCCAGATCGGGGTGGAGAGCGCGGCAGGCCTCTCTGCCACCTCCGCAGATGTGGAGACGGTGGCGCTCTCAAACGTGAACCATACCCGCCAGACCGATGGCTTTGATGTGTCGTGGGGTACCAGCCGCGAGACGACGGGGAAGATGGAATATGGCCTCACCACGAGCTATGGAACCGCGATCGACTCATCAACCCCCGCCACGATACACAGTGTGAGTGCGGTCAGCCTGGAGCAACGCCGCACCTACCATTACCGTGTCGTGGTGAATGATGGCAGTAATACGGTCTATTCAGACGATGCGACGGCCAAGGTCGGCGGGCCGTATTTCACCGACTTCGACTATAGCTACAACTCGGGAACGGCAGAATTGACCGTTTCGTGGGAGACCGATGAACCAACCACCGGCGAACTCAAATACGGCACGGATAACACCTATACTGACGGCGGTACCATAACAACCACGCTCGCCACAGAGCATAGCGTGGTGATTACAGAGGGGCTGACCACCGGCACGCAATATCATATGCAGGTGACGGCAACGAATGACGAACCGTGGTCTCTCACAACGCCGGATATTACCTTCACCGCCGATTCTGTCTCTCGTATGGATGTCTGGTATGGCTTCTATCAGCCCTTTGGCCATATCGGCAAGCCACAACGATGGGTGAATATCCTGGGGAAAATCATCAACCTCACGAGTATAACAACTATGCAATATGAGTTGAATGGTAGCGATGCTGTCTCGCTGGATATTGGCCCGAATGCGTGTACAACCAGTGACCCGAATTGTCGCCTTGCGAGCGCGGGTGACTTCAATGCCGACATTCCTGCCGACATTCCTGATACAGACCTGGATGAAGGGCTAAACAAGGTGGTCTTAACCGCAGTGGGTACAGAGGGGACAGTAGTCAAGGTAGTCAAGACGGTTTTGGTCGATTATATTTCTGGGCGCACCTGGCCACTCCCCTACACCGTCGATTGGAGTACGCTCTCCTCGGCAGATGAGATTAACACCGTCGCGCAGGTGGTTGATGGCAAGTGGGAGATAGTGGATGGCAAACTCCACATCGCCGAACCGGGCTACGACCGTATTGTGGCGATTGGCGATATGACGACGTGGCAGGACTTTGAGATAGAGGTGCCGGTCACGATACACGATATGCAACCATTCTCCACCAAAGACTCGACCGCGAGTGTGGTGACGCGGTGGAAAGGCCACTACGATTGGAGTTCCAAATTCACCGATCCCCGCCCCTACGATGGGTGGTGGCCATTTGGCGGGTTGCATTTCTACTTCCACGAAGCTGGTGGTGCAAAGAAGAGAATCGGCATTGAGGGCAATAAGTCGAAGAAACTTTGCATTGAGGGGTATGACTGCCCTGCTGGCTCAGAAGACAATCGGACAAACTTTGATACCACGCTCTTCGCCTCAAGCGGCGACGTTACCTACTGGTACAAGGCACAGGTCGAGTCTCGCGATGGCGATACCAGTCTTTACCGCTTCAAGGCGTGGGAACAAGGGACTGAAGAACCAGCCAACTGGAATGCAGTGGGACAAGGATTTGCCGGGGGATATCTTGGTGCTGATGACCCCGAAGGCGAGCTTGAAAACGGCTCTGCCCTGCTGCTCTCCTACAACAGCAATATCAGCTTTGGGCCGGTGACTATCCGCCCGCTGCCGTAGCGGCCATTGGTGGGTGAGGGGCAGAGGGGAGAGGGAGATAACATATGAATATTGGTGCAAAAGGCCGGTGAAAGTTCGGCAAAAGTCTGATAGATGTTCGTTCAGGAAAGGCAGGAAGTCTGCTATCAGGGAAAGGGGAACCATGGAACCCAATACTATCTGTCCATCGTGCGGGTCATCCGATGTGATGATGTTTTACGAGGTAGACAATGTGCCTGTCCACAGCGTGATGCTGCTCCCCACGCGGGAGGAGGCTATTTCCTACCCCACGCGCGATATCGACCTTGGTTTTTGCACCACGTGCGGCTTTATCTACAATACGTTCTACGATACCGACGCCCACCACTACTCTGAGCAGTATGAGGAGACGCAAGGCTACTCCCCTACCTTCAACACCTTTGCCAAGAACCTTGCGACCCACCTGATCGAGCGCTATGGCCTGCGCAACAAGAAGATTATTGAGATTGGGTGTGGCAAGGGAGAGTTTTTGACGTTGTTGTGCCAGCTTGGCGACAACCACGGCATCGGGATTGACCCCAGCTACGTCAAAGAGCGCAGTTTGAGCGGCTATGATGAGCGAGTGTCCTTTATCAACGAACTCTACACCGAGAAGCATACGCACCTCAAGTGCGACTTTCTCTGCTGCAAGATGACGTTGGAGCACATCCACAACACGGGGGAGCTGATTGAGACGGTGCGCAAGGCGACACACGATACTCCCGACACAACCATCTTCTTCCAAATCCCCAATGTCCTGCGCATCCTGGAGGAGGCCGCATTCTGGGATGTCTACTACGAACACTGTTCCTACTTCAGCCCCGGCTCATTGGCGAGGCTCTTCCGGCTGCACCACTTCGACGTGCTTGACCTGTGGTGCGATTACGGCGATCAATACCTGATGATAGAGGCCAAACCCGCCGCGGGCAATGATACGCAGCACGCCGCTGAAGAGAGTATCAACACGCTCAAGACGCTTGTTCACGATTTTCCGCTCAAGGCCTACGAGAAGCGAGATGCGTGGCTCCGCACCGTCCGGGACGCCCACAATGAGGGCAAACGGGTGGTGTTGTGGGGGTCAGGCTCAAAAGGGGTTGCTTTCCTCACCACGCTCGGCATCCGCGACGAAATCACCTACACGGTCGATGTTAACCCCAACAAGCACGGGACGTTCATGGCGGGGACGGGCCAGGAAATCGTCTCCCCCGACTTCCTCGTTTCCTACCAGCCAGACGTGGTGATTGTCATGAACCCCATCTATGAAGAGGAGATACGCCAAGATTTGCAGCAACGCGGCTTAACGCCCCACATCGTCAGCTGCCAATAGGAAAATATCATGAATCACGAACCCACGACCTTTGCACCGTGCCCCGTGTGCCAGGCCAGCGACTCGGTTTTCGTGTTGGAGATACCAAGTATCCCCGTCCATTGCAACCTCCTCTGGCACACCCGCGAGGAGGCGGTCAAAGCACCGCGCGGCACGATGCAGCTTACCTTCTGCAAGCAATGCGGCCACGTGTGGAACCACGTTTTCGACCCGCAATTGATGGAGTACAAAGCCGAATATGAAAACTCCCTCCACTTTTCCCCTACTTTCCAGAAGTATGCCAAAGAGCTTGCCCATCACCTGGTAGAGAGCTATCACATCTACGAGAAAGATATCGTTGAGATTGGCAGTGGCCAGGGGGATTTTTTGCGGCTCTTGTGTAACCTTGGCCGCAATCGCGGAGTGGGGTTTGACCCCAGCTACGTCCCTGAAGACGGCGAAGAACATGGCCGTAATGTCCGTTTCGTCCAAGATTTCTACTCGGAGAAGTACGCCTCCACCCCTGCCGACCTCATCTGCTGCCGACATACGCTTGAGCACATTGCCAACCCGCACGACATGTTGGCGTCTGTCCGCGCGGCGATTGGCGAACGGCACGATACGGTCGTCTTCTTTGAGGTGCCGAATGCCCTCTTCACCGTCCGCGACCTCTCTATCTGGGATATCATCTACGAACACTGCTCGTATTTCAGCGCTGGTTCGCTTGTGCACGCATTCCGCGCAAACAACTTTGCCGTACAGGAGCAGAGTGATGCGTTTAACGGCCAATTTCTGACCATCGTGGCAAAACCAACACCGCTCGATGCCCCCCCCGCCCACGAACCTTGGAATGGGTTGGCGCAGATGGAGCAAGATGTGGCCACCTTTGCGAGCCACTACCGCTACAAGATTGCGGAATGGTCGCAGCGGCTTGAGCAGATGACACGCACTGGCAAGAAGGCGGTTGTGTGGGGAGCGGGGTCAAAGGGGATTATGTTCCTCAATACCCTGCCCAAGACACAGCAAATCTCCTACGTGGTTGATATCAACCCCCGCAAACACGGCAAATATTGCACCGGCACTGGCCACCAGATCGTCCCGCCCATCTTCCTGCAAAACGACCCACCCGATGTTATCATCGTGATGAATACGATCTATATTGACGAAATACGGCAGATGATCGAAGAGCTTGGGTTTTCGGCCACATTTCTGCGGGCATAGGAGTATATGGAATAGATAATAGTCGAAGGCGGAAGTGAAAAAGAACATATAAAGGGTAAGGTGCATGAAGATTGCATTTATGAGCCAGCCGTGGGAGGGCACGCTCCCACCTGCGAGTGCGGTGCCCATTTGGATCTACCAAGTGGCGCGCCGTCTTGCTGCCAAGTCGAATGAGGTTACTGTCTATGCCAAGCGGAAGGATCACCAGTCGCATATTGAGGAGGACAAGGGGGTTACTTACCGCCTTTCAGACCGCACGCTTGATGAGCGGTTGCTCCCCGTCACCTCTCTCGCCGACCGTTTTCTGCCTGTAGATCATCCTGTCACGACGACCTTTCTCTACTACCCATTCTATGGGCGTTCATGCGCACGGGATGCATACCAACAGGGGTATGATGTTGTCCATATGCTGAATTTCTCGCAATATATACCGGTTGTGCGCCGGTTTCACCCCACTGCGAAGATTGTCCTGCATATGCAGTGCGATTGGCTTGGCTTTCACGACCAACGTGCTCAGGAAAAACGGCTGCGGCAGGCAGATCTCATCATCGGCACGACCGACTATATCACCAACAATATCCGTCATCGTTTCCCAAGCTGCGCCGACCGTTGCCATACCATCTTCAATGGCGTGGATGTGGAGAAGTTCACGCGGCAAGAGCAGCAAGCCGAACATACAGAAACTGACACAAATACTGACTCAGCTCCCAAGCGGCTGCTGTTTGTGGGGCGTGTCTCGCCAGAACGGGGTATCCACGTGCTGCTCAAGGCGTTTGAGAAGGTGGTTGCAGCCTACCCCAACGTCCACCTGGACATCGTAGGGCCGCCGTGGGTTGCGCCATTGCGGATGATAGGCTTTGACACCGACCAAAGATTCTTAGACTCTATCAAGCCGTTCTACGATGGCCGCGGCTATCAAACGCACCTTGACGAGATGATCACTCCCGAAATGCGCGACAAAATCAGCTTTGTGGGCTTTGTGGCCAATGAAGACTTACCTGCCTATTATCGTCGGGCGGATATTTTCGTCTATCCTTCGGTGTGGTATGAAGCCTTCGGCATTCCGCTCGCAGAAGCAATGGCAGCAAAAACCCCTCCCATCAGCAGTACCATTGGGGGCATTCCCGAAGTGGTTGAGCACGGGAAGACGGGGTTGTGCGTTTCCCCCGGCGACGCCGATGAGCTTGCCGATGCGCTCCTCACCCTCCTCCAAGACGACGACCGCCGCCGCGCGATGGGCGAAGCCGGTCGACAGCGGGCGATTGAGCATTTCTCTTGGGATGTCATTGCCGACGCGACATTGCAACGCTACCGTGCGCTTTTTGAGTGACACTTTGCCAACCACCAATGCCCTACCAATACACCACCACGCCCGACATCCCACAGATTTACGACAACACGGCCAAACATAATATGGTTAAACATGGTTTAAGACGGTTAGAGGCATGCATCCAAGGAGCACGATGATATGCACATCAAAGGATATACGTGTATGGTTTTTCTACTACAGACGATGATATTAATGCTCTTTGCGGGGTGCTCCACCTCACCCTCCCCTGCCACGCCCCCGCCTGCCACCACACTCATCACGGAGACCCTCGCCCTGCCCTTCAACATCACGGGCACGCCCACCGCGACAACGACTATGGCCAACACCGAGCCAGAAGCCGGTGCGGAGGAAGTAACAACCACTTCCTCCCAAGCGGCAGGCCCTATCGTGCTTTACACCTTTGAGGAGGGCGAGGGCACGGTTGTTCACGATGTGTCGGGGGTAGAGCCGCCGATGGATCTCACCATCGCCGATGTGGAGGCAGTAACGTGGGGCGAGGGCACGCTGACGCTCAACGAGCCGACCATCGTTGAGTCAGATGACACCGCCGTCAAGCTCTACCACGCTGCGCGTGCCACCAACGAGATTGCGATTGAGGCGTGGATTACTCCCGCCAACACCACGCAAGATGGCCCGGCCCGCATTGTGACGATGTCCCTCGACTCGCAGAAGCGCAATATTACGCTTGGCCAGGGGATGTGGGATGACCTCCCCTCGTCGCTCTACGTTGTCCGCCTGCGCACCACAGAGACGACAGAAGGCGGTCTGCCGCCACTTTCCACCTCGTCCGGCACCCTGACCGCAGAACGGACGCATGTGGTCTACACACGCGGCTCAGATGGCGTTGCGCGGCTGTATATCAATGGGCAGGAGCTGGCGAGTGCCGTGATTGGGGGTGATCTCTCCAACTGGGATCGGTGGTATCATGTAGCGCTTGGCAATGAGCTGACGAAAGACCGACCGTGGTTGGGGAGATTTTCGCTCGTTGCCTTCTACAGCCGCGCGCTCACGCCTACTGAAGTGGTCGCGCACTACGAGCAGGGAAAGAGTGATACGCAACATGCGTGGTATGAGGAAATGGCTACGCCAGCACCCATTCCGACGGTGGAAATCACAGCGACGGCTACCCCTGCCCCTGCCATGGTCAGCCCGCCGCCGGTTGCAAAAACCTTTCCTATTGGCGTTTTTGAAGATGGGAACAAGATTGGTGGGAATGAGAAGTTCTGGGCGATGGGCGAGAGTATCCTTGCCCACGGCCTAGACGCGATTATGCTCACAAACACCTACTCCGACCGCGATGAGCGACTGCTCGATGTCTCTGATGAGCTTGGTATCGCGATGTATATGATGCCATCTGGCGACCTTACCCGCCATTGGTGGGGAGATGAGGCCGAAGCCAACAGAGAGACTGCCCTGCGCATTGCGGAGCCGATTGTAGGACGGTTTGGTGCACACCCAAGTTTCCGTGGTTACCTCGTCAAGGATGAGCCGAAGAATAGCGACTCGGAGAAGGTGGCGCTCATGACGCAGGCATTCCAAGAACTCGATCCCAATCGCCCTGCAATGCCCATTCTGATCGGTACCAACCGTGTGGTTCCTATCTTCGACGAGGCGAAGCCAGATGTCCTGCTCATTGACGTCTACCCCGTGGGGTATGACAACCCAATTGGCGACTTTACTCTGACAGGCTTTGGCTATAAAGATCTTGGCTTTGTAGACTACATTCGTGAGGTTTCGCAGACAAAGCCTGATGATATTCCTCTGTGGATCATCCTACAGACGCACAACTATGGCGATGGAGGCGGATTTTCCCTCCGTGAGCCTACTCCCGCCGAAGTACGCGCCCAACAATGGCTGGCGGTCGGCGAGGGGGTGACGGGGATATTCTGGTTTGTCTACGGTACGCAGCAAGGCTGGACGGGGCTAGTAGATAACCCCGCGCTCTATGCCGAGGTGGAAGACCTCGCCCGTCGCCTCTCCCCGATGCGCGAAACGCTCCTCACCCTGCAGAAGGTCGAAGATCGGTTCAGTGCAGGGAGTGGTCAAGATGCATATGTCAGCACGCTGACGACGCGTCCCAATGGCGAAAATAGCGAGAACAACGGGGATGCACAGCCGACAGAGACCTATCTTGTCGTTGTCAACCGAGATTGTTTGACAATACAGGAGATCGAAGTGGAAGCGCGTTCCGAAGAAGACCGTTCGCTCCTGTTGCAAAACGTAGAGACCAAGGAGACCTACGAACAGGGGGATACGCTTTCCTTCCGCCCCGGTGATGGGAAAGTCTTGAAGCTTGTCAAACCCGAGTCGTGAAGAGAGGGTTCATAGGCAATAAAGGAACATAAAGATGTCACCACGGGTTAGTATTCTTACCCCCGTCTACAATCGCGAGGAGTTTCTTCCGCGGGCCATTGAAAGCGTCCTTGCACAGCAATTTTCCGATTGGGAACTCATCATTTCCGACAATCAATCAAGCGATTATTCTGGTTCTATTGGACAACACTACGCCGATCTTGATGAACGCATCAAATACTATTACAATGACACCCATGTGAGTGGAGTAGAAAACTTCAACTTGTGCTACGAGCGGGTGCACCCAGAAAGCCCATACGTGGCGCTCCTCGCCTCCGACGACTGGTGGGAGCCGACGTTGTTGAGCACACTCCTCCCGATTGCCGATCAATACCCAGATGTGGTATGTGTTCACGCAGATATGTACCGCACAACCGTTGATCGACAGATTATCAATACCTATGCAGACCTATTTCGGCATAACACTCCTCCCGCAGGCCTCCACCAAGCAGCAAAAGAGCTGCTTATTGGCAATTTCATTAACATCATGGCCGCGGTAATCAATCGAGCGGTGTGGCAACGCATAACGGCGTCTCCTCACCTGCTTGACCCTACCTTAAAACTCACGCCAGACTATGATTTTTGGTTGCAGCTCTTCCTGCGCGGCGCAAAAGGCTACCATATCGCCCGGCCATTGGCCTACTACCGCAAACACAAAGATGCAATGACGATGCGGGAGCGGTTGATCGACCGGCTGAAGGAAGAAGTCGTGATCTTTGAAGAGCGGATAGTGGCGGTGTGCCCCGAAGAGCTACAAAGCACCCGCTTGTACGCCTTGCAAAAGCTGCAGGCAGAGATTGGGTTTGAGCTTCTTGCGGCCCGTCGTGCCAACGAAGCGCCCTACTACCTACATAAAGCCAACCAGCTTGCCGCAGGGCGTCGTCTTGATATTAGAACTGCAATCGCCATTGCATCATTGCCAACCCCGGAATCGTGGCGCGCGGTCGCGTGGAAGATTGCCACCGCCATCGCCAACCGACTTCGGACGCAACCACCAAAGGAGTAGATATTTGTGAAGGCTGTCAGAAATGGGCTGTGGAACGCAGGAGCAAACGTTATTGGCATCGCCACTGGCCTTATCGGAACCCTGATTATCCCACGCAGCCTGCCAACCACCGATGAATATGGCATGTTTAGCTACTATATGTGGTTGGCGGGCATCTTGGGGGTTCTTGGGTCGTTGGGTCTTCCAAATGCGCTCACGAAGATATCGTCGGAGTTGCGGGGAAAGCAAACCCAAGACCAAGCGCAGTCGCTCTCAAAGGGCATCACGCTCCTCATCCTTATCGTCAACCTGCTTTTGGCCTTTGGGCTGTTGTGGTGGGGGCTCGAATCTCCCTCGCCCGACCGCTATTTCCTCTTTATCATTGCGGTACTCATTGTCCCCAAAGCACTCGCGGCGGTGCTCCGTTCCACGTTGATGGGCGAGCAGCGGTACAAGCCCGTCTCGCTCAACAACACGCTTGGCTCTATCTTGCAGCTTATCCTTATTATCCTCGTCTCGCTCACGGGGTGGGGGGCGGCGGGGTTTGTTGGCGCGATGCTCTTTGCCACCGCTGCGCAATCTGCCGGGCTTTTCTATGCCCTGTGGAAGCCTACCAAGTCCCTCAGCCTCCGCCTTGGCTCTTTCATCCCCAGCCGCCCAACCCTTGAACGCTATTTTACCTTTCTCCTGCCCTCAACCCTCGTCCTCTTGACGAACCAGATTGTGTGGGAGCGGTCGGAGACGTTTTTCCTTGCCTGGAATGATGTTGGTCTCGATCAGATAGGCTTCTATAGCATGGGCTACACCGTCTTTTCGATGTTCTACATGCTTGGCGGTGCCCTGCTCAATGCCTTCTTCCCCTCCATCTCATACGACTACGGCGCGGGGAATTGGGATGGCATCCGCGAGAAGGTGCGCAAGGGGACGATCTTGGCGACGGTCTATGCTGTCCCGCTCAGTTTGGGCGGGTGGGCGACGCTGGATAGGCTGATTCCGCTGCTCTGCACCCCAAAGATGTATCCCTCAGCCGATGTCGCCAAGATTCTCTTTATGAGCTTGCTTCCTGCCTCTATGGGGGTTATCCTAGGGTTTGTATTGGGGGCGACAAGCGGTATCTGGATGAGCGTCCGGCTTGGGTTAGTCGTTTCGGTGGTCAATGTGACACTCGATATCCTGCTTATACCGGTGTTTGAGGCGACGGGCGCGGCGATTGCCAGTACGACCGCCCAAGTTGTCTACGTCGGGCTGATGTACTTCTTTGTGCGCAGGATGTACCAGATAGAATTGCCTTTCCGCAATATCCTGGCCATCATTGGAATGGGGACAATTATCACCTACCTTATCCCCACCCTCGTCCAGATATGGATACCAAGTCTGGTGGGGCTATTCCTGGGGATTATCCTCGCCGCCGGGCTATACATCCTTATGCTGTGGTTTTTGGGGTACATCAATATGTTCTTGGAGAAAGACGACGATATTGCATCCGAATCAGCAGCTCCGATCCCCACCCCGCCGACGTTTCCAAAGCAATTTCAGGGGTAGTATATGAAGTATGGCACGCTCCCAATGAGTGATCTCGCCCCGCTCGACTACCGCTATGCGCTCGACGCAGCGATCACGCTCTTCCCGCCACATACCACGCCACGGGTGCATTGCAACATCGCCGCGCTCAAGGGCGAAGTGCGGCATCGATTCCATCCATGGAACAATACGGCTTCTGGCCCGCCCGCCGCGCTCTGGGTAGAGCCAATGCGTGGTTCGTGGCAGGAGGAGATACATACCCTGTTATCGCCATCTCATGGGGCAACGCTTGGCGCGGCGTTGGTGGTGATTGCCTCACGGCCAATGGCGCGGTTGCTGCCTGAGTGCCAGGAATGGGGGAACCAAGAGGCACTTGGGTTCAGCCCCTTTGGGATATCCCGCCTCCGCCGGGGGTTGCAGCAAGCAGGGTGGCACATAGAGCAGGAATTTGGCATTCATTCGCTTCCATCGGTGCTACTCAACACGCTCAGCCTGCGAGTCGCCCCTCACCGCCCGTCGCTTGGCGACCGGCTACATTTTGCCGCACGGTTGTATTACTGCACGACCGGCCCACTCATGATGGGGTCTACTGTCGCGCTGCTCTCTTGTCGTTATGGCGGGGGCGCTGGGGAGATTACTGATGAATGGAAATAAACACGTTCCTCTCGCCCAAGCCGTCGCAAATCTCGCCGCTTGGATGGAGACCATGCGTTGTGAGGGGGGATATGGCGGGCCGGTGGTGCATTGGTGGCAGCAGAGCTTTATCTACACAGGTGCCGCGCTTGATTGGCGGTATGAAGGCATTATCGAGGGCTACCTGAACCTCTGGCGGCGGACAGGCCAAGCACATTGGCTAGAGCGGGCGATGCGGGCAGGCGATGACTTGGTGGAGGGGCAGCTTGTCGATAACGGCAATTTCCCCGCCTCCTCCTTCGAGCTGAACCCCGCCACGGCGGGTACTCCCCACGAGGCGGCCTGCGATGTTGGGTTGCTTCTTTTGGCAAAAGCGCTCAAAGAGCAGAAGCGGCCAGAATGGGAGCGCTATTTCTTCACGGCAGAGCGCAATCTGCGGCTCTTCTACCTCGATAGGCTGTGGAGCGAAGAGAAGCAAATCATCCGCGACGGGGTGGAGGGCATGTCGTTTGTGCCCAACAAAGCCGCCACCGCCTGTGAAGCATTATTCCTCTTGGCAGAGCTGCGGGATGAATATGGTGGGCGTTTGTTGGTTGAGCGGTATGTGCTTCCCACCTTGCACCACCTCATTGCGCACCAGGTGTCGAAGAGAACGGGCAGGGTGAATGGGGTGAACGGCGCAAATGTAGATGCATTGGATGGGGCAATTGCGCAGAACAGTTTTGCTGGCCGCCGCGTTGAGAAGTATTTCCCCATCTACATCGCGCGGTGTATCCCTGCGCTGCTGCGGGCACATCAATGGGGAGGCGACCAACACTCGCCATTCCTTGATGCGGCCTTTCGGGCGATGGCGTTTCTTATGCGGTGGCTTGCCCCCGACGGCTCCCTGCCGACAGCCATCTACCCCGACTTGCGCTATAATGCGTTTCCAAGCTGGATCTCTCCGTTGGGCGATGTCCTGCGGGCAATGGAGGCTTGCCGTTCGTATGGGTGGCGTGATGATCAGGATAGAGGTTCGCAAGGTGCAAAGGCCACAGACATCATCCTCCGCCGCATCCTGCAGGGGCAAGACACGATTGGCGGTATACGGACGGCGCGGGGGTTTGCGGGGCAAGTGTGGGGACGCCCCTCCGCATTGCCAGATGTGCGCGATGTGCTGCACGTGTTGGGGTGGTGCGATAAATCCTTCCGCGCGCTGACGATGTATGTGGGCGAGGAGGTGCCAGATGCCGCTATTTCCCCCTTTGAAGCGGAATGCACCTTCCGCGGCAAGCCCTACTACTTTGTCGAGATGGAGAACGTTATCGAAATCACGAACGCGCAACGTGGAAACGTGGTCTATCGGTGGTGGAAGGGCGACCCCTTCCCAGAGCAGGCGTCGCCAGATTTTTGGCTACGGTGAGAGGAGATTGTTTCTAGCTCTTGAAACGTGTTCAGAAGTGTCGTGTACGACGCGTTATGAGGATGTATAACATTCGACCGTTTTCAGAGCGGGTCGGCGTCTTGGAATCATATGATTCGAGCACACAAAATACGGTTGAACCCAACACCTGAGCAGGAGCAGTATTTCCGACAAGCCGCGGGCAATGCACGCTTTGCATGGAATTGGGCACTGGCGATCATAAATCAAGCACGAGCGGAACAGACAACCCTCCCGATGGTGGGCGATTTGAAAACCAAATTTAACTGCATCAAGCGCGACCAATTCCCGTTCATGCTGGAAACAACGAAATGCGCGCCAGAGCAGGCATTCGCAGACTTGAAGCAAGCGCTGGCAAACTATTTCAACGACAGTAAGAAGCGCAAGCACGGCAAGCGGCGCAAAGATGGCAAGCGCGTGGGCTTTCCGCGTTTCAAGTCGCGCAAACAGGGCTATGGGTCGTTTTATGTATCCAACGACAAATTCGCCGTCGATGGACATTGGATTAAAATACCGAAACTCGGTTGGGTGAATATGACTGAGGCGCTGCGCTTCTGCGGCAAGATCATGAGCGCCCGCATCAGTGAACGAGCAGGCTACTGGTTCGTAAGCATCCAGGTGCAACTCCCCGAACCAGAGCAGACGGCACCGGAACGGGTCATCGGGGTAGACCTGGGGGTAAAAGCGCTGGCAGTCGATAGCGATGGTGACGTATTTGAAAACCAAAAACACCTCACCAACGCACTGAAGAAACTGCGTCGCTTGAACCGCTGGCTGGCCCGCAAACAGAAAGGCAGCAACAACTGGCACAAAGCGAAACGCAAACTAGCACGGCTGCACCTGCGGATCGCCAACCTGCGGGCGGATGCCACGCACAAGCTGACCACGCGATTAGCGCAGAAAACCAGTATCATTGCTCTGGAAACATTGAACGTGGTGGGCATGCTAGAAAACCGGAAACTAGCCCGTGCGATTGCGGATGCCGCGTTCAGCGAGATGGTGCGGCAGCTTGGCTACAAGGCGCAGCAGGTGGTGCAGATAGATGCTTTCTATCCGTCCAGCAAGACCTGCAACAGATGCGGACATATCAACCGTGATCTAACATTGGCAGATCGGGTCTGGACGTGTCCCGCATGCGGTGCGATGTTGGATCGAGACCTGAACGCAGCACGGAACATCCGCGACGAGGGAATAAGGCTCGTTGGTGCCGCATAAACCAACCGTCCCCGGTCGTGGCTACGTCGGGACGTAAAAGACGCCTGTGGACTGCGTGTAAGCCCCGCGCCTGAGCGGGCGGTGCAGGTCGAAGCAGGAATTTCGGAAATGGACAAAGCGTACTTCCGAGTACATTTGAACACGTAGAAAGTAGCAGCATCGACTCGTGCACACCCTTCAACGCCGCGCCCAATCCCTCATCCGATTTGCAAATCGCCATGCTGGTGTTGCATTTGCGGCGGGGGTGGTTGCCGCGGCCTACTACAATTGGCGTATATGGCGGCTGAATAAGGCAGATGCATCGCGCCACTACAATGAGCAACAACACCTTACCCCGCACCTCTCCCGCACGCCCAAGGTCAGCGTGTTGGTGGCGGCGTGGAATGAGGCCGACCATATCGACGACCATATCCGTTCATTCCTATCACTGTCCTACCGCAATAGCGAGCTGATTGTGTGTGCGGGGGGATCGGGGAATGATGATACGCTTGCCCGCGCCCGCAGTTATGGGGATAAATATGATGAGCACATTGGCAAACGGGTTATCGTCCTTGAACAGCAGCCGGGCGAAGGCAAACAACGGGCATTGGCGCGCTGCTGGGAGCATGCAACAGGTGAGGTCATCTACCTGACCGACGCCGACTGCCGCTTCGATGATCTCGCCCTCCAACGGGTGCTAGAGCCTATCGTGGCGGGAGAGCGCGACGTGGCAACGGGTACAATCCGGCCACTCAAGCACCAAGAAGCGATGACTCTCCCCTTTTACGTGTGGGCCACCGATATGGTAGTCAGCATGTACCGCGGGGAAGAGAGTGATGGTATCCTTGGCCAAAATGTGGCCATCTCTCGCCGCGCGGTTGAGAAGATTGGCGGGCTTGACTTCCCCGCGCCCACCGGCACCGATTACCATCTTGCGCAGCGGCTCTTGGGGAAGGGGTTTTCCATCCAGTTTGTGCGCCACAGCGTGGTACCGGCTGATTATGCTGAGACGTTGAGTAGTTACCGGGCGCGTCAAGCACGATGGTTGCGCAATTTGGTGCTTTATGGGCTTCGCTACGGCTCCTACAACGATGTGCTCATCACCCTGCGGACGATGGCGATTGGCACGGCGATGATCATTACGCCTGCGGGGGCGGTGGTCATTGGGCGGAGTGTGCTGGTGCCGTGGGGGATGCTCCTCACCCACGCCACGCTCTCCAAGCTGCGCTACGCGGCGTGTCTGAGCCACATTGCTGAATGCCCGCTTCCGGCTCACTACAAATGGGATATTCTTTTCCTCACGATGGCAGATTTTGCTATATGGGCGTCGCCCTTTCTTGACTTACTGAATCCGAAGAGGTGGGAACAGTGGTAGTTACGCTCGTCGCACGAACGGGTTTGCGTAAAACCGGCATTGGAAGATACACCTACAGCTTATACGACACCTTTCACGCCACCGAACGGCCAGTCAACTTAGTACCGCCGGTCGCGCCGCCGCTGCCTGGGTTCATCTACGACGTGGCGAAGAAGCAAGGGATTGATGCGCGGCGGTTCTTTGAGACATATCCTGTTCACATCAAGATGGCGCGCTCAAATATCTGCCACCTGACAAGCCAAAATGCAGCAACGTTGCTCAAAGTGCGCCGGATGCCGCCAACTGTCCTGACGATCCTCGACCTCTACTGGCTGATTGAACGACGCAAAGGTTCCCGAACCGCGGGTATGATTGAGACGTGGTTTGATAATCTGTCGGTGGCGGGGATGTCCAAGGCGCGGGAGATTATCACCTGTTCTGAATACACCCGCCAGACCGTGATAGAGCAGCTTGACTACCCCGAAGAGCGCATCACGACTATCCCCTTGGCGATTGATTGTGGCCACTTTTGCCCGCGCGAAGAGCCAGAGGATTTCCGCCCCCGCTACGACTTGCCTCCTGATGCGAAGATTGTGCTGTTTGTCGGCTCGGAAGACCCGCGCAAGAACTTACAGACACTTATGCGGGCATTTTCGCTCATCATCAAGCACATCCCAGAGGCGCTCTTGGTGAAGGGTGGTACCACCCATTTCCAGGAGGAGGCAAAACGGCTCAGGCGGCTTGCGAGGGAGTTGGGGATTGAGTCGCGGGTGCGGTTTGTCGAGGATTTGCCGGATGAAGACCTCCCCTACCTCTACAACACCGCCGATGTGGTAGTCATGCCGTCGTATTTTGAAGGATTTGGGCTGCCCGCCGCAGAAGCGATGGCCTGCGGGACACCAGTCATTGCCGCCGATGCGACAAGCTTGCCAGAGGTGGTCGGCGATACGGGGGTGTTGTTCGACCCCCATAGCCCCGATGAGCTTGCTGATGCATTACAGCTCGTGTTGGGGGACGATGAGCGTCGCCACATCATGGGAGAACAGGCGATTGCCCGCGCCAAACAGACGTTTTCGCTCAAGCGGCAGGCCGATGAGACATGGCGCATCTACCGTCGGGTGTTTGAGGAAGCGTCGTGAGCGTGGTGAGCACAGGAAGCACGTTGAATGTCGTACGCAGGCTGTCTTGAAAGGAATGCACCGTGAAAATCGTTCTCTTTGACTACGTCTTTGAGCAGGATAAGCCGCCGGGAACGACCGGGTTGAGCAACTTAGTATGGGATAACGCCAGAGCACTTGCCGAGTTGGGCGAAGATGTGCATATTGTCGGGCCTTACCCCACCGAAACACAACCACCCGAAGGGACAACA
Organism: uncultured Chloroflexaceae bacterium; assembly: GCA_964526735.1. GTDB lineage: Bacteria > Chloroflexota > Chloroflexia > Chloroflexales > Chloroflexaceae > JAAUSY01. The sequence goes on from CAZGLO010000026.1 coordinate 19,846, forward strand.
CTGCACCGCTTTCCCCTTCCGCCCATCAACTACCGCAATGTAATTGGCCATCTCCTCATTGTGATACGTGGGTGGCAGGTGATACGACGTATCCCAGACATAGATGTTGTTCTTGCACCGGAATACCTTTCGATTGGCATCTTCACGCTCCTCAACCCCAAACAGCATATTCCTCTCGTCCTGGAGGTTCCAGGGAATATCCACGAGCGGGTGGAACGGGGCAACCCCTTCGATTGGTCAATGACGCTCGTCTTAAAGATCACCGCGGCGCTCTCTGCTGCTCTGGCGGCGGGGGTTGTGGTAACCACACGGGAAATGGCCTATTGGTGGGCAAAAACGGGCGTATCACCCTCGAAGATGTTCCACATCCCCACCGGCGTCGATACTCGACACTACTACCCCGTCCCCGGTGCCCGTGCCAAGCTTGGGTTCTCTGAAGATACCCCAATCCTCCTCTATACTGGCCGTTTCTCGCACGAAAAAGGCCTCTTTGTCCTGCTGGAAGCGATCAATCAGCTCAAGGAAGAAATTCCTACGATTGAGCTTCACCTCCTTGGCAGCGGCCCGCAGGAAACATTGCTCAAGCAACGGGCAGAATCATATGGGTTGACACAACAAGTCATTTTCCATGGGTGGGTAGACCGTGCAGATATGCCTCTCTACTACACCGCCGCAAGCATCACCATCTTGCCCTCATTCAGCGAAGGTCTCCCCCGCACCATGCTTGAGGCCTTGTCGTGTGCGACTCCCTTCATTGGCACACGTATCACGGGTATGATCGATTGTGTGACGGATGGCGAGACGGGGCGGTTGGTGCCGCCAAACGATGCAACGGCCTTGGCAAACAGCATCCGCGACCTCCTGAACAACCCGGAGGAGGCCCGACAGTTGGGGCAGGCCGCACGCGCGCACATGCAGCAGCATTTTGATTGGCGTGTTACCATGGATCGTACACGGTCAGAGGTATTTCGCCAATGCCAACGGTATTATCATCCTGAGAAAGGCCGCCGAATGAATATTGTGCATTTTCTTGGGCAGTTTCATCTCCCACGTGATCCTGATACCGCCGCTGCATCGGGTGTGCCGCGGGTGGCGCTTGAAGTGGCACGGCAACAAGCCCAGCTTGGCCACGATGTCTCCGTTGTCGCAATCGACCAACAACCGTGGCGCAACACGTGGAATGGGGTTACGCTTATTGGGCTGAAGCGGGTTGAGTGGGCAAAGATTTCGCTCCTTGGCCGGACGCTTGATTTTCGCCAACATCTTGCCTATGTCCTTCTTACCCTCAGCAAGCCGTTTGACATCGTACACGGGCACATCTACAGCTATATGCGTTTCCTGCGGGGTAAGGGCCATGTTGCCCAATTCCATAGCGACCCCTTCTACCCTGGGCGCAATAACGAAGGCCTTGACCTCAAGCCAGACGACTTTCGCACCATTGCCCACTACAGCGATGCACAGATTGGTGTGAGCAACTTTGTGGCGGATGAACTGCGCCGTGGTTTCGGGGAGCAGGGGAATGTCCACACGGTCTACAACGGCATCAACATCGAAGAATTTGACTCAGAGCGCGCGCAAGATGCAGGAAAAACCCTCCGCATTGAGCGCGATATCCCTGATGATGCGGTTGTGTTCCTGTTTTCTGGTGCGGTGGTCAAGGAGAAGGGGCTTATCCACCTCGCCCGCGCATTTGCCACTCTCGCCGCTGAGCGCGATAATGTCCACTTGATGGTAGCTGGCGTAGGGCGTCTATGGGGCGGAGCATTGGTCGATCCCAACGAAAAGACCGAATATGAGCGCGAAATTGAAGCCATTCTGCAGGAGGCAAGCACACAAGGGAAGGTACACTCGCTAGGGCGGGTGGCGAGCAGCAAGATGCCGACAGTCTACACCGCGTGCGACGTTCTTGTGGTACCATCTACGTGGCGAGAAGCATTTGGGCTGGTGGCGGTTGAAGCGCTTGCCAGCAAACGTCCGGTGATAGCCTCTCGGACGGGGGGGCTTGTCGAAATCGTCAATGAAGAGCACGGGTACTTGGTGGAGCCGGGGGATGAGGATGGGCTACTCGCCGCCATGCGCACCCTCGCCGACGACCCCGCATTACGTGCCCGCCTTGGAGAGCACGGTCGCACCTACGTCGCAGAGCATTTTTCGTGGGAACAGGCCGCGCATCAGCTTATTTCCATTTATCAGACTATTTTGGGCGAATAATAGATGTGTCTATGACCTCTCAATCATCTGAGCATCCATTGCATTCGCAGCTACCACCTTCCTCGTTCACTGCTGACATTTTGATTGCGGCTCCCCACCCCGACGACGAAATTCTCTGTTGTTCGGGAGTGATAGCCCAAGCCGTAGCTGCGAAAAAAAAACTACTGATTGTAGTATTCACAAATGGTGATGCGCTTCGGCGTCACCAGCACGAACGCAACATTGCGTATGGGCATCGTCGGTTTGGCGAAACCCTCCGCGCGGTGGGTCATCTTGGGGTGGTTGCGCAACAGGTCATCTTTCTCGGCTACCCCGATTCGAGCCACTTCGGCCCGTCGGAGTATACCGGTAAGAGCGAAACCTATGGCCATAGCGAGCAGGACGGGGGAAAATTAGACTACCATACGCTTCGCTTTGGCAAGCCCGCTCCCTATGAATATGATTCGGTGGTTGGGGATATCGAACAGATTATGCGCGACTACACCCCGTCGCATGTCTATTTGCCGGTCAGCTCCGACACCCACCCCGACCACAAAATCACGACCGCCGCCACCGAAGAAGCCATTAAACGGGCCGGTCTCCATGCGACAAAACACTATTGGATCGTTCATGCCTGGGAAGGTGATGCAAAGTGGCCACCGCCGCGGTGCCGGACAACATGTGCCAAGAACCCAATACGCCAAGATCCATATGAACGTTTGACGCCGCACCAGCCATTGAAGCCACCTCTTGCCTATCCCTCGTTCGATGAGGAAGTCCCTGCCGCTCCCAAAAAACAGCGGCTGATTGAGATGTACGAGTCGCAAGTTGAACTCAATCCCTATGTCCACGGTTATCTGATTTCCTTTGCCAAGAAGAATGAAGGGTTTTGGAAACGCGATATCACTGTTGTTGAACGAAACTTGCGGTTTGCATTTGGGATTGGGTTGTCGGTGCTTGGCGGGATGATTATCCTCTATGCCCTGCTAAAAAAAAGATTCAGAAAGAAGTGACTATGCGAACGCGCACCCATTTCGCCATCAGAACCGCCATTGCTATTGTGGTCGTGTTCTTGTGTGGGGGAGTGTGGGTAGCAGCCGCGCAAGAAGGTGATCCACCCACTCCCCCGCCGCCTGCCAACGACCCCACCATGCCCCTCACCGGCACAGGCCAAATCACCGGCACAGGCCAAATCACCAGCACAGGGGAGCCGCAAATAGGAGGCGTCCCCACTTACGTGACCGGGTGTCTCACTCGTGATTATGGGATAGAGATGGGGCTTTCGCGGTTTACACTTCCGGTTTCGGTCACATGGGTGCCCTACGACCGCCCTGTCCCACAGGATTTGTGCGACCGTATTCTTGAAACCCGTGATCGAGATCTTCTTTGGGAGGTGGGAAATACCACATCCGATACCTACCTTGTCTCTGTCATGGCAGGCGACAATGTGCGGATGATTCTGCAGTTCGATCGGCTCGAAGACGGGCTTCTCGAAGCGCGAATGTACTTCAATGTGGCAGACAATCGGGTGGGGAGCATCCACTTTAGAAGACCGCAAGACTTTACAATTGAAGACAATGAGCATGGGGGCAAGAGCGTCATTGTCCATGTTTTTGGCAGGTTTCCCTACATCACCGTCCACCCCCGCAAAGGCAATGCGTGGTTGATTGATGGCAAAAGCAACTACAACTATGAGATGATTATCGACGGCACCTACCCGCCTGGTAGCTCCTACTTCGATTGGCAAGTCACCAATGGCGTCCCCGATTGGGAGATTAAAGTGGGAGGGGCCAAGCCGGGTGAGGCCGATTGGGAGACGCTGTTGCTCATCAATGACCCCTACCCGCTCCGTGCTTACACCCGTTTCCACGGGGGATATCGTCTCATGCCTTCGGAGCAATTCCCCGATCTCCCGCCTTTCAAAGTTGCAGAACCCTTCATGCCTACTTTCCCCTTTTTTGATTTTGGGCTGAGTAGCTTGGGAGACCATACCGACCCAGAACAAAAGGGTGGTGAAGTAAACTGGTTCCGCGACAACCCGCTGCCTATTTACTACAATATGCGTACGTATCAGGTAGAAAAAAATGCTGCGCATGCGGGCCAAATTGGGGGATCATACTATTACAACTCAACCGCTCACTTCCCGGGGATTAACTTTGAGTCGCCCTTTACGTTCTACAATTTCAATGAAAACACTCGCCATGTGCAGATGGTGGTGCGGGGGGCATACTACCCCAAGGGGGATACGACGGATACCGTCCCTACCCCGAGTCGCCATCGAGCCACGTTTCGCTACTCTATCAAGATGGAGGCACACGATGAAGCAGAGTGGCGATATTCGCTTGATGTTGGTGGAGTAGACCACCCCTATGATGAGCTAGTGACCATTGGCGATGTAGAGTTCTATGGCATCCTCCCCATTACGCAGCCAACGTGGGTTGTATCAAAAACATGGGGAATTGCGACATTCGTCGATACGATACGTGGCTACCACGGCTCTGAAGGAGTCTATGCCTATTCGGCAAACTCGGTTGACTATTCTCTCTGGTTGGTTGGCAAGGAAGAAACATTTCCAACCTACTTTGAGCACCCTTACTTGGAAGCAGGGCATACCATCACCCTGACGAAAAAGTCAAATAACAGCCTGCCAGAGAAGTTCCGAGGCGAATATAGCTCTTCCTACTTTCGCCAACCCTACATGTCTTTCAGCCCCATTGATTACAAGATGCATCTCTGGTATGCTGAAGGGGGGACATGGAATCTAGAACCAGGGTTGATGTTGCGGATGCATAATCTCAATGGCGACCCCTACATTGATGGGTGGACGCGCGAGACGGTCAAGATGCAGCAGCCAACGCTTGAAGAGATAAAGCTCGTGGCAGAAGACAACCCATGGTGGCCCCGCGCCTACGGAGACGAGATTCTTGAAGCGCTCTATGCATTAGATGGCCATTTTATCTACTCCGGCGAGGAGGGCAGCGAACTCCGCCGCGCCGACTACCCGCTTTCACTCTTCGAGACTTTCCCCCCTGTTGATAAGGAAACATGGCAGGAGTTTCGAGAGAAACTTGAACCCTACTACAAGACTGAAGGCGATCATTATGATCTGTACGATGATGAGCGTAGCCCCTATGACCTCTATGAGTGGATGGAAGCATTCGACGACTATGATGTGTTGATGCGCTCAACCGGCCCACTCAGCGAGACCCGAATAGCCCCCGATGGATTCCGGTTCATTGTCAATATTCAGCCGGGGTACTACCTCGATCCGGCGGTAAAAAATGGCCAAAATCTTGCCCCTGGCAAATATGTTATGTCCTACGATGGCGAATCGTTCACCATTGATCCTTTCACGCCGCCACAGCCGTATGTGGGGATGATGCGAGAGCCATTGCAAGAGCATATTCAAACGAGGATGCATGCCATTCTCCACAACAGTGGGGCAGGGGATCTTCTTGGCATGACATTAACCATTACCGCAACCTCTCCTGAAGGCAAAGGACATCGCATCACTGAACAAGAGGTCGAATTTCTTGGCAATCAGGTGATCACTAAGACCTTTAGCTGGGCACCAGATGTGTCGGGAACATGGACGTTTGAGCCGTGCATTGCCTATCCAAAGAAGAAAACACCCCCCGTGTGCTTCGGGAAAGTAGAAATGCAAGCAGTCCCAGCGCCACCATCAGGAACGGCAGCGTTAATTAATATCTCAACGATCCCCGAAGCTGTCCCATTCATCGGGTTGTCGTTGGTTGCTTTTGCCCTGATGGCGGGGCTGATAATGTGGAAACAATGAGTACGGTTGAGGCCAAGGAATCTGACAAAGAGGCTGTGAACGAGGCCATTACCCCCGCGAGCCAATCGAACCGATGGTATTGGCTTGCGCCGGTGTTTATGGTGATGTTTGTCAGTTGGTATTTTGTGGCCCGATATCAAGGCTATTGGGCTGAATATGATACCTGTTCCTTCGCCAATATGATCCGTGTGTTCCGCGATGCGGCGGTGCTTGTCCCCCAAACCGGCGAACGCTATGACGCGGGGTTTGGCTACCAGGCTATTTCGACCTTCGTCGTGACGATTTCGGGGATGGAAGTCTCCACCCTCCAGCAAATCGTCTACCCGCTCACGGTACCGCTTGTGGTCTTCCCTGCATGGGCGCTCTACCGTGAGTTTACCGGCAGCGACCGCGGTGCAGCTCTTGCGACGATCCTCCTCTTCACCCAACCTGAGTTTCTCTTTGTTATTCTGCGTAGCTCCCACGAGAAGATGACTCGTTCGTTCATTCTTCTTGGGCTACTGCTGCTTGCCCGCAGTTTACGATTGCGGCACCACCCGCGGCTTTTTGCCTCACACGTTGCGCTTTTGTACCTACCTGTGCTCGCCATGATTACCTGTAATGTGGCGATCTCGCTTTCCTTTCTCATTGCGGTGGGAATTGCGATTTCGGGTGGGTTTTCGCAAAAATATATGGGATGGGTACGGGATTTTATTGTCCGCAAGGGGGGAAGGCTCTTCAAATGGATCCCCAAAGAGCGCAGTTCCTATCAATTTCTTGATCCCCACGTCTTGCATAGCCTCCTCTACACCATTCTTATCTGTTTTGGGCTTTTCTACACGTTCGTTCTGTACATCTACCCCATGTCTATTCGGAGCTTGGGGATTTTGCAACGGGTTGTTTCGCCGCCGCCCACCACGCAAGAGGGTGGCATGTCCGAGGAAGAACAAGAGCTTGAAGAGCAACTACATAATGCAAAGATCGGTGTGACTGCATTGATGCACCAGGTAGATGACCCAAAGTATGACGATATTCGGGAAGATGGGACAAAGCTCCTCAAAAACATCGAGGAAACACAAGAGGAAGGGGATTCCCTGCAGTTGATGGCAGAACGGGCCATTATTGTTGGGAGGCTCACCCAAAAGCTCGATAAGGCTGGTATTGAGTGGGATACAAGCACCATGCGGCAAATCGCTGGAGAGGAGGTGCCAGAAACAGAGGAGGAAGATTCTGAAAATGAAGCCCCTTCCTACGAGGACTATATCCGCATTGACTGGCGTCACCCGATTTTCTTTGCGCTCCTTGGGCTTGGCAACTGGGTTATGCTGCTTGCGTCAGGGGCAATTTGGGCATGGCAGGGGTTTGTCTGGCTATGGAAGGGTGATGATCAGTCGAAAACATCGTCTGAATGGCTATCGTGGTTGGTGTATGCTGCCTACGCGGCCCAGATACCGTTGGCGGTGTTTGCCGATTCTGGTGGTGCACCCGGCGGCAACGCCTTACAACGTATTTTGCCCTCCATTTCGATGTTTTCGGTGGCGATTGTGGGTGGGTTCTTGGCCAACTGGCGTCCACCTTTCTTCCCGCGGCTGATTTGGGGCTTTCTCTCGGTTTTTATCGCGTGTATTGCCGCGCTTTCTATCTTCAAGGCCACCAATGAGCCGGTCTTTCGGAACAAGTGGACATTCTACCGCCCCGAAGAGATGGCCGCAATGGTCTGGTCAGATGCTCACCTTGATAACGCCCAGGTGTGGACGGAGTTTGATGAGCGGTTGTGGGCTGCCTTCCGGCTCAAAGTGGGACGTTCTGTGCAGGAAGGGGTGGATGATGATTTTGTTCCCTTCCCCATTTCCTACCGCTTGAAGCAAAATATGCGAGATTTGTTGATAAGCGATGTTACCCGGTTGCGTAGCAGTCGCCGGGATGTAGAACTCCCCTTGCCACCAGACGCCTTCCGTGTGTATGATAACGGGGGAGCACAGATCTACCACTTACGTCCCAAGACTCCCCACCAACGATGATCAGAGATAGCAGAAAGATCACAGAGAAAGGGAAGTTAGGTCGTTATGCGCATTGGGTACCTCACATATGGCCTTGATCGCTCACCCACCGGCATCGGACGCTATGCGATGGAGACATTGCACGCCATGCATCAGCTTGGACAAGGGCAGCCGAATGATTATGAGAATGATTATGAGTTTGTGCTCCTCACCACTGAACGCAGTGAACCTTATGGGCTGTGGAACCAATTTGAGCATGTTCACCTGCCCGGATGTTCGCTACTCCCCGCGCTGATGACTATTGGGAATGTGCTGCTGAGCTATGCGGCCAAGCGCCACGGCCTCGATCTCATCCACGACCCCAACGGCATTGCGCCTTTTCTTGGCCCGCGGTTGGGTGTACCACGCATCGTCACGATCTATGACACATTCGCCTATATACACCCCAATGAACACAATCGATTGGACAATTGGCGCTATCGATGGCTGCTCCCCACTGCCGCCCGCCGCGCAGATGCGATCATTGCGCCAAGCCAATGCACATGTAACGACATTACTACCTATCTCAACCCGTCTCCCACTCCGATCCACGTTGTTCTTGCGGCGGCGGACACTATCTTTACTCCCATTCCCGATAGCCCAGAACGGCGGGCGGTGCTAGAGCACTATGGCATCACGCCACCCTACATTTTCTATGTGGGGGGGATCAATGCACGAAAGAATATTGCGCGGCTCTTTGAGGCATATGCCAAGATCCGTGATCGGTATCCCGATATTCCGCTCGTCATCGCGGGGAAACGTCAATGGCGCACGACCGAGATTGAAGCAACCTACAAGCGGCTTGCGCTGGAGGACTCGGTTCGCTTTACCGGCTATATAGAGAACGAGCATCTCCCGTACCTCTACAGCGCGGCGTCATTGTTTGTCTTTCCATCGCTCTACGAAGGGTTTGGATTGCCACCGCTTGAGGCGATGTCTTGCGGCACGCCCGTCGTAACAAGCAATATCTCTTCATTGCCTGAAGTGGTGGGAGATGCAGCGCTGCTTGTTGACCCCTACAACGTTGATTCGATTGCCGACGCGATGTGCCATATCTTGGATGACCCCACACTCGCAGAACAATTGCGGACGAGGGGGATTGAACAAGCCGCTGCCTTTACATGGCGACGGACGGCGCAGGACACACTTGCCATCTATCAATATGTATTACATAATACATCATAGAAGTCAGAAACGATACCAGAACGATGTCAGACGATCCTTCTTTACGCAACCAACCACCATCATCTGCTGACCCATCGCCCACGCAACCACCTTCTCCTGCCAAAAAGAGCAGGAGACAACAACGGACACCTTTTCATTCGTGGGATCTGCTTATCGTTTTTTTGAGCGCGCTTGCCTTGCTGATTCTTATTGCACTTGAGCAACAGCAGATGATTTTGCTTGTCGCGGGGCAATCGCTCACCTCGCCCTTGGGAGAAGAACGCTATATTGTCCCGCTCAACGAACAGCAATTGCTCCTTGTGAAGTTTTTGCGAGCGGTTATTGGACTGGCGCATACGATTTACCTCCCAGGATATTGTCTTGTTGCGGCGCTCTTTCCTGGCAAAGACGATCTTGATACGGTCACCCGCGTAGCGCTGAGCTTCGGTACGAGTGTCGCTGTCCTCCCGCTGATGACCCTCATCATTGGTATGGCCCCTGAGTGGAAGATTACGCTTCTGCCGATGGCCCAGCTGCTGATGCTGTGGACAATCGGCATTGGTGGCATTGCCGTGATACAACGATGGCGCTCTGCGCGGGTGGGCGAGGCCTATACGCCACCCCGCCTCATCGGGCCAGAGTGGTGGAAACGTGTCCCGCTTGTGCGGCGGCTGACGCTTGGCTTTTTGGGGCTGACATTGGTGAGCCTGGTTGTCTTTGTGACCGTGACGTGGATCGTCCCCGCCCTGCGGACAGATATCACTGAATTCTACATTATTGGCGATGCTGGTTTTCTCTATGGCTACCCCACTACGGCAACGCTCGGCGAAGAACTTACGGTTACCGTAGGGGTGACGAATAAAGAACGAAGTGAACGTACGTATCGGCTTGAGGTGTGGGTGGCCGATATGGAAACTCCCACCCGCCGTGAGCACGTCCGTACGGTTGAACCCTTTACCCTCAACCCCGGCCAAAACCGCGAAGGAGCGCTTTCTTGGGAAATGCCATGGCCCGGCGGCGAACAGAAGATCGAGATGCTGTTATTCATTGAGGGGCAGGAAAAACCCTATCGTCGCCTTCACTTCTTCATCAATGAGGTGACAGAACACGTACCGCTCCAACGATAATAACGATAACATGGTAGAATAATAAGACATAGCCCTATTTTCCCAATGTACGGCTCATTTTCTCCGATCCCCTCTTGCAAACCCCCAACGACACGCTATAATGATAAGTAAGAGCCGTGCGAATATATGGGTTCTTTCCGTTCTTTTGTTGTTTTTGTCGATAGTGTGTTTCACTTCTTTTGTCAATAGTACTTTCGTCCATAGTTTCCGCTCTTATTCACAAAGATTTGGAACACCAATTAACACTCTACCTCTAGAAGAGAAGAGGCTTACGATGCGTTCACAACGAAATAGTCATTTTCGACAGTATATCTTGATAGGTTCCTTGTTCTTGGGCGCTCTCGTCGCATTGGTGTTCTTTACCGCGCCCACCCGCGCCGCCGGTATCATCTACGTCGATGCCGACGCCACCGGCACAGGTAATGGCTCTTCCTGGGAAGATGCATACACCGACCTGCAAGCCGCGCTCACAACTGCGACCAGCGGAGATGAGATCTGGGTCGCCGAGGGTGTCTATAAGCCCACATCCGGTACAGGTTGTGCTGCCCCTCGAGAGACGAATGACACATGTAAAGCAACATTTCTCTTGAAAGATGGCTTTGAGCTCTACGGCGGGTTTGAGGGCAAAGAAACAAACCGCAACGAGCGCGATTGGGGAACCCACCCCGTGACCCTTACTGGTGATCTGAACAACGATAACATCGTGGATGACTTCGATCAGAAACGTAACGACGATGTCTACCACGTCGTGACTATCGATACTGGTGCCACTGCTACCTTGGATGGCATTGACATAACCTATGGTAATGCAGACGCAGGGTATGATAATTCGGAGGGTCATGGGCACGGTGGCGGGTTACACCACAAGGGGACAAAAGCAACCATACGTAATGTCATCTTCGATAACAATCGGAGTACTCGTGGTGGCGGAATGTATGCTGCTGCTAATAGTGAGGCAACCCTCGAAAATGTGCAATTTACCACGAATTGTGCAACAGGAGGATATGACAAAGGAGGTGGGCTACTCAGTGAAGAGAGTACCCTAAATCTCACCGATGTCTATTTTTATGACAACAAGGGGGACTATGGTGCTGGAATGTATAGTGCGTCAAGTGAGGTTGATATGCAGCGTGCCCGTTTTGAAAGTAATGGCGGAGGAGCGTATGATCAAGGTGATGGTGGTGCTATATATATTATTGATAGCCAAGTTACTATAGACAATGCACTCTTCAAAGAGAATAAGGTAGGCCCTGGTAATTTTCTTCGTGGTGGTGCTATTGCTGTTGAAGATGAGTGTGAACTTACTGCTGATTGTGTAGGATATGCAAACACGAGTGATATCGTTATTCGCGACACTACCTTCCTCAAAAATACTACAGACGTGGGGACTAGCAACCAAAGACGTGGTGCAGCGATCTATGTAAATTATGCTAAAACAACAGGAGGATCGCTCACTGTTGTCAACTCTTCATTTCTTGGGAATGTAGCAAAAAATGCTGGAGGCGATGGCGGTGCTGTTTTTATTCAAAATACCTCTGCTTCCTTTATTAATACTATTTTTGCTGCAAATTATTCAAAGTTCAATGGCGGTGCGATCTTTGCTCATAATGTTGCACCGTTTAAGATTTACAACAGTACCTTTGCGAATAATCAAGGAAATTCAAACCATGTCAGGAGTAGTGGTAGTACCCATTTATATGCCTACAACAGCATTTTCAAAGATGGGGGATTAGGTGGTACTTACACCCTCGACGCCAATACAATAACGAGCGAAGACCCTGAGTTCATTAGAGATCCAGAAGATGGTTTAGATGATACATGGGGCACCGCGGACGACGACTACGGCGACCTGCGCTTGCAATCCACCTCCCCCGCCATCGACGCGGGTGATAACACGAACCTGCCTGCCGACTCCGAAGACCTTGACGGCGATATTGACACCACAGAGAATATCCCCTACGACCTCGATGGCAACCCGCGGGTGGTTAATGGCGGGACATCTGATACGGTAGACCTGGGCGCGTATGAGTACAACGACACGGTCGACACGCCGAGCATTGTCGAAAAGGGTGCAAACACTCCTAATGATACGACGTTGCGAACCTTTGAGGACACGATGACCCCGTCCTCGTTTGTGGTAACGCCAAACCCCGCGGATGGTAACGTCTCTGACTTCAAGATTGTGAATGTGATTAGTGGTACGCTCTACCAGTCAGACGGCACAACTGTTATCAATAGTGGTGATTTCATTAAGGCGGACGTTGCCGAGGCTGGCCTCAAGTTCAAGCCCGCCCTCCACTCCACGACCGATGGCCAGGTGTCGGTTCAGGCCTCCACAGATGGAAGTACTGCATCCGGCGATATCGTGACGGGCACAATCACTATCATTCCGGTGAACGACGCGCCAACGCTAAACATACCAGCCGTCACGGTGAATGAGGACGCGGGGCCAAGCAAACAATCGGTGACGGTCGCGGCTGGCCCAACTACCGCGGTTGATGAAAAAGTCGGCCAAACCCTTACGTTCACCACCGAGCGGAAGAGTGGCTCACTCTTTGCGGGTGACTTTAAAACGGAGCCAACTGTTAGCCACACCTCAACCACCGAACTGCAATTTGAAGTCAATACCAATATGAATGGCGAAGCGACGTATGAGGTGTGCGCGTTTGATGATGGTGGAACGGCCAACGGCGGGGTTGATAAGACGTGCACCGATGTAAAGATCACCGTCAATGCGGTGAATGACGCGCCGACCTTCGATGAAGGGGATGGCTGGGAAAATACCATCACGCTCGACGAGGGGGACGGGAGCAAAAGTTATCTCAATTTTGTGAAGAATATGTCCGTAGGCCCCGTAGACGAGGGATCACAAGAGAAGAATTTTGTTCTCTCCCCCGACCTTGCGCTCTTCACCACTCTACCGGCAATCGACAAGGGTACGGGCGAGCTGACATTTGAGCTGGCCGAGGATGCAAATGGCACAGCCACCGTTGATGTAAAGCTCAAGGACGACGGCGGAACAGCAAACGGTGGGCAGGACGAGTCGACCGTGAAGAGCTTTAAGATCAAGGTCAATGCGGTGAACGACGCTCCCACCTTTACCTCCGGGGGCAATGTTGCGGTGGATGAGGATAGTGGCGCGTATAGCGCAGCATGGGCAACTGACATCTCCGAAGGTGCCGCCAACGAAGATACCCAAACGTTAACCTTCGAGGTCACAAATGACAATTCCTCTCTCTTCGCTAGTGGCAGTGAACCCTCCATCAGCGCCGATGGGATACTCTCTTTCACCCCCGCCGACGATGCAAATGGCAGTGCGAATATCACGGTCAAGCTCAAGGACGACGGCGGAACGCCAAACGGCGGCAGTGATACCTCAACCGAAGTAAAGTTCACTATCACCGTCAATGCGGTGAACGATGTTCCCTCCTTCACGCCAGGGAGCGATATCACGGTGGATGAGGACAGTGGGGAGTATAGCGAGAGCGCATGGGCGACGGCTATCTCCAAAGGCCCGGACAATGAGAGCGGCCAAGCCCTCACCTTTGAGGTCACGAACAACACAAATGAAGCGCTTTTTGCCGTCAAACCTGCTATCAGCGCCGATGGGGAGCTTACCTTCACCCCCGCCGCAAATGAACACGGCAGCGCGACGATTACCGTTAAGTTGACGGACAGCGAAGGTGGGGAAACCGCGACAGAAGACTTCACCATCACCGTGAACTCGATCAATGACGCGCCTGAGGTGATTGTGCCGCCAGATACGCAAACGACCGACAAAGATACAGAACTCAAGCTGACAAAAAAAATCAGTGTTAAAGACGTTGACTCGGGAACTCAGCCTGTTGAGGCCACATTGACAGCAGAGAAAGGGACGATCACCCTCAAAGCGAGTGCGCTTGGCAATCTTTCCTTTGATATGGGAACTGGTAAAGATGATACCTACGTGATATTCACAGGGAAGGTGGCCGATGTTGATGAGGCATTGAGCTTTGTGGTCTTCACCCCCAAGTCTGGCTACACTGGCACAGAGGCGAAAATCGACATCATAATCAACGATCAAGGCCATTCTGGCAACGGTGGCGAGAAACAAGCAACTGCCACTATCAACATCACGGTTGGTGATGTGGTCGCCGACCCCAACGACCCGCCGGTCAACAAGGTGCCTGCTGCTCAGACGATAGATAAGAACGGTACCTTGACCCTCTCATCGGGCACGGCCACCGAACTCTCTGTGAGCGACCCTGATGCGGCTGACAACGATATCAAGGTGACGCTGTCGGTTGGGAGCGGCACAATCACGCTTGGTGGCGATACCTCAAGCCTCACGGTCTCGGGGGATGGTAGCGCGTCGGTGGAGCTTGTCGGGACGGTGACCAATATCAACACCGCGCTCGGTGGCACAACCTTCACCCCGCCAACCGACTATGAAGGTACGGTCACCTTCACAATCACGACAGATGATCAAGGCTATGTTGGCGACGACGGGGCAAAGACCGACACCGACAGCTTCTCAATCATCGTTGGCAACGGCGGAGGTGACGGCGGAGATACCAACGAGCCGCCAGTCAACACGGTTCCGGGCTTCCAGACGATAGATGAGAACACCTCGTTGACCTTTGAGGCGGGCGAGGCTACCGAAGTCTCCGTGAGCGACCCCGATGCGGGTACGAATGACATCCAAGTGACCCTCACCGCGACGCAGGGCACCATAACGCTTGGTGATACATCAGGTCTTTCGTCGGTGGCGGGCAATGGCAGCGCGGCAATCGCGATGCTTGGCCCGATTACGGCCATCAATGCGGCGCTTGATGGGATGGTCTTCACGCCAACACCGGACTTTGATGGGGCGGCTGGGTTCACCATCAAGACGGACGACAAAGGCCATACGGGCGATGATGGCAATAAGACCGATCAGGACGACGTTATCATCATTGTGAATGATACGGACGGTGGCGGCGGAGAAACGATCACCAACAACCCGCCACAGAACCTCCTGCCCGACCCGCAGACCGCCTATAAGAACTACCCGCTGACCTTCTCCGCCGCCAACGGCAACGCGTTTGGGGTGAGCGATACCGATGCGGGGAGCAACGACATCAAAGTGACGATGCTGATAACCAATGGCCTGGTGACGCTCAGCACCACCAACACGCTGTCCTTCATCACTGGCGATGGCGATAGCGATGGCAAATTGGCCTTCACCGGCACGGTTGATGCGATGAATGCCGCCTTCAGCGGGATGCAATTCACTCCCGATGTCGACTACACCGGCCCAGCGACTATCACCATCACGACCAACGACCAGGGTCATACGGGCGATGACGGGCCAAAGACAGATGAAGACTCCTTGCCAATCACGGTGAAGGATGAGAAACCACCGCTTCCGCCGGTGATTGCCGATATCTTCAAGGAGGGCTA
Source organism: uncultured Chloroflexaceae bacterium (assembly GCA_964526735.1). Taxonomy (GTDB): domain Bacteria; phylum Chloroflexota; class Chloroflexia; order Chloroflexales; family Chloroflexaceae; genus JAAUSY01. Next base: position 35,562 of record CAZGLO010000026.1, read on the forward strand.
TCGGAACAGCAATATCGCCTTTGAACCGGTTGATTTCACCAGCCGCTTTACCGACACCCGCGGCAAGTCGCTCACCGCCATCAAGATAATGCAGCCCTTGGCGAATGGGGCGTTGTGGCTCGCACGGAGTCCAGTGCAACTGGGGCAGGTTATCCCAATAGAAGACGTTGCTGATCTCATCTACAAGCCCGTCCCCAACACCGTGGGCTATGATGAATTTGGGTGGAATGCCACCAATGGCGAGAAATACTCAGATAACACCGCTGTCGTTTCGCTGACTATCAAGGCCAAGCCCACTGTCTCCGATATTGGGTTTGCCGGAGAGGAAGATACCACCATTCCGCTCAGCTCGACTGCCTTCATCACCGGCTTTACCGACCCTGAAGGGCTTGCGCTGAAGGAGGTCAAGATAACCTTGTTGCCAAGCAGCGGGACGCTGTGGTATAGCGGCACGGTGACGCAAACCCAGGTCGTGCAAGATGAGGTTTTCCCCATCACGGCAACAGGTAATCTCTTCTACAAGCCAGATGCCGATGTGTATGGCGAGGACATCTTCGGGTGGAACGGCAGCAATGGGGCAGCATACGCCGCCTCAACCGCCAAGGCGACTATCTCCATCACGCCAACGCAAGACCCGCCCACCGTGTCGGAAATCAAGCGGTCGGCAGGCCAATATGAGACGGTGACCTTTGATGTGAGCGATTTTGAGGCAAGTTTTGCCGACCCCGACGGCGATAGCCTCCAAACCGTCAAAATCGTGTCACTGCCAACGCTTGGCACGCTCTCCTTCGACGGCAGTGAGGTCACGGCGGGGGATGAGATCCCTCTGAACGACATCGGCAAGCTGACCTATACTTCTGAACAGGATGGCGAGGACAGCTTTGAGTGGAATGGGAGCGATGGGACAGACTATGCAGCAGAGGCGGCGGACGTGGTTATTACCATCCGTCCAGGCCCCCCCGTCACGGTGACGCCTACGCCCACCTCGCCCACCACATCAACACCGACCGTCACGCCTGGACCACCAGAAGAGCCTCAATTGGAGATAAGGGTGGACAGCCGCGATACCGTTGCACCGGGCGAAGAGGTTGATTATGCCATTAGCTACAACAATAGTAAAGGCACGGCTGACGCAGATAATGTTGATATAGTGGTTACTTTGCCAAACTACACCACGTATCTGTCAGATAAGAGCACTGACGGGTGGGCAGAAGGCGATACGGCGGGCACGTACAAGTATGCGGTTGGCACGCTGGCGGCGGGTGATGCAGGAGATCCCATCCACTTTGCCGTCCACGTCGATGAGAATGCGCCGGAAGGTGAAGCATTGGAGCTGCTTGCTATCATTCAAATACAGCAGGAGGAAAAGAGCAGAGACGAGAAAGGGCCGACAGTCGAGAGAGAGCAGCAGTTCCTCTTCCTGCCCATCATCCTGCGCAGCTCAAGCACTGCTCCTGAAGAGTTTGAGCCTGACCTCGCCATTACGAGTTTCTCGGTCACGCCAGCCAACCCTGCCAAAGGAGCCGCGGCTCAAATCAATGCGACTATCACCAATCAGGGGAAAGCCCCAACGGGCGACTTCTGGGTGGATCTCTACATCAGCCCAAGCACACCGCCAACTAAAGCTGGTTCTTCTTGGAGCGACGTGTGCGGCGTTGACCCGTGTGATGGCATTACGTGGTCTGTCAAAGGCCTTTCGGCGGGCGAGAGCATTGAGCTGACGAGCAGCGCCGAGAGCTACTATGGCAGTTATACGCAGTGGACAGGAGGCTTCCGCATCTCTGGCAATCACCACCTTTACCTGCTTGCCGACAGTTGGAATGGCGATGATCCGCTTGGCGGGGTGCACGAGTCGGATGAGAGCAACAACCTTGCCGATTTGGCCATTACTATCAATGAGAGCGGCAGTGGCACGAACCCCACCCCCACTCCCACCCCGATTCCGGATCCGGGTGATGGGCCAGACCTCGTTGTCACCCAGTTCACGGTGTCGCCATCAGACCCTCATGTTGGGCAAGATGCCATGATCACGGTGAAGGTGAAGAACCAAGGGAACGTTGCAACAGACAGCGATTTCTGGGTTGACTTCTATATCAACCCCAACCCGGTGCCGACCACAGCGGGGAGTTTGTGGTACAACGTCTCGCAGATCGACCCACTCCGGGGTATTAGCTGGCTGGTGCGGGGTCTTGCCCCCGGCGAGGAGCGTACGCTTACCAGCACCGAGCAAAGCTACTACCAAGACTACACGGCGTGGTGGGGCTACTTTGAGACACCAGGAACGCATGATCTCTACATCTATGTAGACAGTTGGAACGGAAGCGACCCCAATGGCGGGGTGGATGAGACCAACGAGTCGAATAACCGCTCTGGGCCAGTCCGCATCTCTGTTGGTGAGGCGTCATTACTCACCTCTATGATGCCACACAATGAGCATGAGGTCTCTGTGGATGACTTCCCGGCCCGGCCACTGCCCACAGAGCGTCCGTAGAAGGGCGATATAGACCTCTGAGGGCCAAAGAATCAGTAGGAAAGACAACAGAAGTAAGAGAGATTGAGAGAGCGGGGCACACTCTATAAAAAGAGGGATGTGCCCCGTCTTGCTTGCTAGGAATGGAGTAAATGTGGTACATTTGCGATATTATGCAACTTATGTGTACCTTGCGACAGTACCAGCATGGGCATTGTTGCATGCATTTTTCGGTGATCGGTGGTGGTGGCTTGCGCTCCTCAATATCGTCGCATTTTATTTCTTTGTCCCGCTCCCGCTCGCGGTTGTGGTGGCATTTCTCCACCGCCAGCGCGCTTTGTGGGCGGGGGTGATACTCGTGAGTATTATCGGGTTCGCCCACTATGGCCACTTACTCATCCCCTCCTTGCCTTTTTCCTCGTCGCCCACTGCGCCAACGCTTTCAGTCACCACCTACAACGTCCTTATCTCAAACAACCATCCTCAGCGGGTGGTAGAGACGGTACGCGCCACCAATGCCGATGTGGTGTTGCTCCAAGAGCTTAATCAGCCCATCGCCGAAGCTCTCTGGCAAGAGCTGTCGGAGGCATATCCCTACCAGATCCCCGAACTGCAAACAGGCAAGAGCGGGATGGGGGTGATTAGCCGGTTTCCCCTCCGCCCCCGCCACGACATCGTGCTGGAGGAAAGCTGGATCGGGCGGCCACAACTGGTGGAGCTTCTCTTTCATAACACCCCCGTGATATTGCTCAATATCCACGCCACCTCTCTTGGGCTTGAAAGCCAACCCCACCTCATCCCCACCCCCTCCGACATTAGCCGTACCCTGCGCAAACAACAGCACGAGGCGCGGCTGATCAGTGGGTTTGCCCACACATCGCGCTCCCCACTGATCGTGGCAGGAGACTTCAACACCAGCGAGTTGAGCGATAGTTATAGCCTCCTCACGCAGCACCTCTCCGACTCGTGGCGAGAGGTGGGGTGGGCAGGAGGCCACACATTCCCCGGCTTTGGCTTCTCTGGTACAATAGCATCCCACCCCATCACGGTCATTCTCCCGCTGTGGCTGATACGCATTGACTACATCTTTCACTCAGACCATTGGAATCCCATCGCCGCGAAGGTTGGGCCGTGGGACACCACCTCAGACCATCGCCCTCTCACGGTTCATTTCACCTTTGCAAAGCATCACCGCCGTTAATATAGAAAGGAGAGTTAGTTATCTTTATGCATACCTCTCTCCATGTCTTGATTGTCGAAGATTCGGAATATGCGGCTCGTTTGGTTGGGATAGAGCTCCAACGGTGTGGATATGAAGCAATCATCGAACGTGTGCAGACGGCCAAAGAGATGCAACAAGCGCTTGATGACCACCTGTGGGACGTGATTATCCTTGACTACATCATGCCGTTGTTCAGTGGGTCGGAGGCGTTGCAGCTGTTAAAGGAAAACCAGAGTGACATTCCGTGTATTGTGTTGTCCGGGGCGATAGGTGAAGAGCTGGCCGTGTCGGCGATGAAAGACGGCGCACACGACTACGTGATGAAGGGCAACGTCCGCCGCCTTGTGCCCATCATCGAGCGCGAACTGCGAGAAGTAGCCAAACGGCGGGAGCAACAGCGTGTCCAGCAGGAGACACAGAAGCGCGAAGCTCTCTACCGCAGTATTATCGACCACCAGTTCGAGCCATTGTGCCGATGGCTTCCCAGTGGTACAATAGTCTTTGCTAACCAATCTTGGTATCGCTGGTTTGGGTATGAGCCTACAATTCACCCCTTACCAACTCTGTGGTCTCTCCTCGTATATCCAGATAAAGATACATTTGTGGATATGATCCACAAACTCACGCCAGAACGACCCTCAGTATTGTTTGAAAACACCCTGTTGCAAGCATCGGGAGAACCCATTCGACAACCGTGGAACCACCGTGCCCTCTTCACAGAGGAGGGAGTGCTGTGGATGATCCAATCGATCGGGTATCTTTTAGATGTAGAACACAGCACACAAGATTAGTATAGAATAGCAAGAAGTGTAGAAAGGAACCCTCATCTTCCCTCATGATTGAATCATTTGAGGCGATGGATCCAACCCAGTTACTTCTCCAATTGCTTATCACCCCTGCCGCAACTATTTTGCTTTGGGTTTCCATAGGCATTGTGGTAGAGCATGTAGTGCTGCGGTTGCTCTATAAGATTACCGAGCTTACCCCACTTCAATTCGACAAGAAAATGATAGAGGTGTTGCGCGGTGGCGTGACGATCTTCTGGTTCTCGCTCCTAGGAGTGTATCTCGCCATCCCAAGTATGAATCTTGGGGCACAAACGTTGCTCATCTTTGAGCAGACGGTCATTGGCTTGTTTGTCTTTTCGCTCGTCGTGGTTACATCGCGGCTGAGCGTTGGTATCATCAGCATATACACCCAACTGAGCGATGTTCCTTCGCTTTCTATCCTGCAGAACATCGTTCGTATCATAATCTTTACTGTTGGGTTTTTGTTTATCCTCGATTCTGTGGTTGGGTATGAGATCACGCCTCTCCTTGCCGCCTTTGGCTTTGGTGGTCTTGCTGTTTCGCTGGCCTTGCAAGACACACTGATGAACCTCTTCTCTGGGATACAGCTCACGGTGACAAGACGGGTACGGACGGGGAACTATGTGGCGCTCAGCAGTGGCGTTGAGGGTTATGTGACCGACATCAACTGGCATAGCACCAAGCTCCGCCACTGGAACAACAATATGATCATCATCCCCAACACACAAATGACCTCTGCGATGATCACCAACTATGACGACCCCAATTCTGTCTTGCTGACATGGGTCGATGTTGGGGTGAGCTACGATAGCGATCTTGCCTATGTTGAAGAGGTCTCAAAAGATGTGATGCGCGAGGTGTTGCGTGAATATCCCGCGGACGCGGTGGTAGAGGATGACACATTTGTCCGATATAACACCTTCGACGACTCAAGTATCAATTTCGGGGTGTTTTTCTATGCACGCAATCGGGTCAGCCAGTTTTTGGTCAAGCATGAGTTTATCAAGCGGCTGCACCAACGGTACAAAGAAGAGGGTATTGAGATTCCCTTCCCCATACGCACCCTTCACACCAAGGCACCTGTTCAAATTGAACGGTTCGCTCATGAGCTGAATGCGTCGAATGGGTTTACAGGGAAAGGGAATGAGACACCAGGACAGGGGGATGCATCGTGATATATCAATGGCAACAACCCCGGAACCAACCCCGGAACCAACCCCGGAACCAACCCCGGAACCAACCCCGATGGATACAGCAGGTAGGCATACTATTGGTGTTGGGCGTAGTTGTAGGGATAGTGTGCGGGTGTACGCAGCAACTGCCGTCAGCAGGCTCCACCGCAGATCAAGAGGCAACCGAGGGTGAGCAGCAAGAGGAGGGGGCAAGCCAAACGACCCTGCCGCCCGTCGCCACCTCGCCCACGCAAGGGGTAGAGCAGACGGCAGAAGCTATCCCTGCCCAAAGACGGATCGTCTTCACGTCTGACCGTGAAGGCAATGACGATATCTTTGCGATGGCGGATGATGGCTCTGATCCCGTCAACCTGACTCAGCACGAGGCCATAGACCGGACACCGATGTGGTCTCCCAGTGGGGAAGAGATTGCATTTGTCTCCACCCGCGACCGCAACCAAGATATCTATGTGATGAAGGCGGATGGGAGTGAAGTGCGCAACCTGACCAATAGCTTGTCGTGCGAGTCGGATCCAAGCTGGTCATCCAATGGCGAGCGTCTCATCTTCATTTCAGACCGCAAAGATATTGTGATGGAGGAAGAGCAGCAACAAGAACGGCAAACAGGTGTCTGCACCGAGCGTTCCAACATCTATGTAATGCAAAAGGATGGCTCTGCGGTGGAGAAGGTGACGCTGGAGATCACCACCACAAAGCTTTTTGCGCCATCGTGGTCACCAGATGGGAAGAAGATCGCCTTTGCCGCCACCCGCGATAGCGAGCTTCGTTCGATCTACGTGATGAATGAGGATGGCAGCGGGTTGTTGCAGGTCACAGACGCCGAAACGGACGACTACCATCCCGAGTGGTCGCCCGACGGGAAGAACATTGTGTTTGTGTCAATGCGCGACGGTGATCCTGAGGTCTACTCGATGGAAATAGATGGTTCACTCCAGACGCGGCTCACGGAGCATCCGGCGGAGGATATTCAGCCGTCGTGGTCGGCAAGCGGTAAGCGGATTGTCTTCGCCTCAAACCGCGATGGCAACTTTGAGGTCTATGCGATGAACGTCAATGGCTCGGAGTTGACTAAGTTGACCGACAACCCCGCCGGAGATGCAGAACCACATTGGTTGCCAATCCCCGTCACGCAGCAACAGCAAGAGCAGATTGCTTTTGTGCGCGGCGGAAAGTTCACCGATATTTACGTGGTCAACAAGAATGGCTCTGGGCTGGCCGGTATCACAGAGGGGGCGTCGTTTGACTCGCAACCCGACTGGTCGCCCAGTGGAGAGCGGCTTGCCTTTGTCTCCGACCGAAATGGCAATAAAGAGGTTTACATCATCGGAAAAGATGGCCTTGGGATGCGCAATGTGACCAACTACAGCGGCCCCGATATGCATCCGGCGTGGTCTCCCGACGGCACGAAGCTTGCTTTTGAGACTAGGCGCGACGAAAATTGGGAGATCTATGTGATTGATATCAATGGGGAAGAGCCATTGCGCAATATCACCAATAACCCATACAACGATGGCAATATTGCGTGGTCTCCCGACGGCACCAAGATAGCCTTTGTCTCCAACCGCCCCCTCCCCAACAGGGAGTCGGTTGAGGATGACTACAATGTGTGGGTGATGAGCATCACTGATGCCGATGATGAGGCGCAATGCTTGACCTATTTGGAAGAGGATGGCAAGCCTGTCCGCACAACCGACGCCTTTCCGATGTGGTCGCCGGATGGCACACAGATCGTCTTCCGCTCTGACCGCGATGGGGATAATGATATCTACCTGATGGAGAGCGATGGTAGCAATGTGCGCAATCTGACCGATGAGCCAACAGGAGAGGTTACGTTCAATGATGATCATCCTTCGTGGTCAGCAGATGGCACGTCCATCCTCTTCGATAGCGACCGCGGGGGAGAAACCGACCTCTACATCATGGATAAATTTGGGGGGGAGATTGAGCTGCTTATTCCTCACGCCAATGGCGATGGGTTGCAAGATAGCTACCCCGACTGGAAACCGTTGCGGAAGATTGAGGAGTAGGCGGGGTAGTTGGTTTGGCTCGGGGCGATTGAGGGCGGACGGGTACCCGTCCGCCCTCAATCGCCCCGAGC
>CAZGLO010000027.1:0-43028 GCA_964526735.1 uncultured Chloroflexaceae bacterium
CTGCCGTCGCGCCAGGGACAAGCCGCCGCTCTTGAGAGCGTGCGGTATATGACTATCATCAGGCCTAATGTCTCTCGTCTTCTTGACGGAGTATCAAACGGAACAGTTTGTCGTATAGTTCGGAAAGGAGCAAGGCGACGCTATGTTCTCTCTCTTTTGTGCGAAGATAGAGAATTGTGCGTTGCCATTTCTATGAGTACCGATACACTCGCTCTCATGGTTTGTCCGCATGACACCGCCAGCAACCCAGACCGATGGTTTATGTTCATGCAATACCTTGCGCAAAAGCTTGGTATCCATCTCCAGTTCGATATTTCGCTCGATTTCAACGATTTTCGCGACAACCTCGCAAAAGCGGATCTCGTTTATGCCAACCCCACCGACACCGTCAGCCTTCTTGACCAGGGCTTTACGGCGGTGGCACGGCCAGCCGATTTGTTTGATGAGACGATTTTTCTTGCTAGCCCCACGATTGATGGCCCAAGCCTAGAGGACATTGCTGGCAAGCCGTTTGCGGGCGTACGCGGTCTCCTTCCCACAAAGATCGCCCTCCACATCCTCGAAGAACGCGGCATTACCCCTTCTGAAGTCGTCGATTGTGAATCGTGGACGGGGGTGGTTGGCAGCATCTGGCGTGAGGAATACTCCTATGGACTCATCTACAAAGACACCTACGATGAGCTGTCGGAGCAGGGCAAGGGGATGGTCAATGCGTTCTTTACGTCGGAAGAGAAGGTCGCCTTCCATTCCTTTGTAGTCGGCAGAAACGGCTCCGCTCACCAAGAAACCATTCAACGTGCGTTGCTTGAAATGCACCAAGATGAGCAGGGCAAAGAGGTCTTGCAAGAGCTACATTTTGAGACGTGGGCCGACGTGCCAGACGACAAGATTGCGAAGATGCGGCAGATCATCAACTCTTACTGCTGAAATCCTTTCATTGTTGCGTTATCCTTTTCGGAATCGCCCTCTTTTTCCGCCAATTCCGTCCTCAGGTGTTTCATCTCCCGTGCGAGACACCTATCACGAGGGCGGAATGGATGTCTTTACACATCGCTTTCCCCCACCCATATCAATAACATGCCCACACACGCCTACACATCCGAACGCTCACGAACGTTCAATTGACTTGCGAGAATGTTTGGGATATGATTTGCCCAATGGCCTATTGATGGGGTGCCGTGAGGTGTACGGACGCCCCTGGCTATTATTGATACCGACAAGAAAGGTACCGCAGAACGATGTTGACTTTGATGATCTGTCCTCATGATACCGCGAACAACCCTGAGCGGTGGTACATGTTCACGCAATATCTTGCCCAGCAGATGGAAACCGACATCCATTTTGAGATCTCGCTCGATTTTGACGATTTTCACGACCGGCTCCATCTTGCTGACATCGTCTATGCCAACCCCAACGATACCTGGAAACTGATCGATGAACACCAGTTTGTCCCTATTGCCCAGCCGGCGGGGGTGTATGATGAGACGGTGTTTGTTGCCAACCCAGAGATAGAATCACCAAGCATCCAATCGATACAAGGCCAGCCGATTGCGGGTATTCCCAACATGCTCGCCACCAAGCTCGCCCTCCACATCCTGGAGCGCGAAGCGGTTGAGCCGCAAACCATCATAGACCACAGTTCGTGGTTGGGGATTATTGGCAGTGTGTGGCGCAATGATGTCTCCTATGGGGTTGTCTACAAAGACACCTACCAAGAGCTGTCGGAGCAGGGCAAGAGCATGGTACACGCCTTCTATACGTCTGACGAAAAGATTGCCTTTCATTCGATGCTGGTTGGCCGCAATGCCCTCGCACGGAAGGACGACATGAGCCAAATCGTCTACAATATGGATACCAACGACCGTGGGCTGGAAATCTTACATGAGCTTGGGGTGGCGCAGTGGTCAGAAATCAACCACGAACAGCTCGACAAGATGAAGATGTTTTTAGGCACCTAAACCCTAACACGTAATGTGTTTGATATACCGCGGGGCAGCAGTGTATCCACAAACCTGCTCAGAAGCTTTTCTTTCACGCCGCGCACACCAAATGTAATGCCACAATGCCAACAATACGTGGTGGTGGTGGCAATGGGTTGGTTGTGTGCCTATTTTTGTATTGTGTGCCATAGAAACGCAGCTTTATGCATATTCTTCATCTGGTTCAACTCTATCGCCCTGTTCCGAGTGGAGCGTCGCAGTATTTCGTTGAGATAGGCGAGCGATTGGTACGGGATGGGCATCAAGTGACGGTACTCACCACCGATGCTTTTGATTTGGAGCATCTCTGGGCGGCTGGTCGCAAATGTCTCTCCGACCGCGAGGATCACCACAATGGGGTGCGAGTGCTGCGGTTTCCGGTGCAACGGGTGAGGGGGTCTCATCTCCTCTACCCGGCCATCCGCCGGTTGATGGTAGAGATAGGTCGTCTTCCTCTCCCGCCATCGGCGCAACTGCCTCTTTTACGCCGTCTTGCCTGCGTGACGCCACGTATCCCCGCACTTGAGCGCTTCCTCAACTCCCCTAATCTTGACAACGTTTCGCTTGTCCACTCAACCAATATCACGCTTGATTTTGCCCTCTTGCCGCTGGTTGCCTGGGCGCAGCAACGGGGGATACCACACATGTGCACCCCCTTTGTTCACCTTGGCGAGCCTGAAAACGACACCATTCGCCGCTACTACACCATGCCCCACCAACTAGACCTCCTACGCAATAGTGCTGCTGTCATCACGCAGACATCGCTTGAGCAGCAATATCTGGCGCAAGCTGGTATCCCTGCTGCACAAATGCAGACGATTGGCGTGGGAGTGACGCCGCGGACGTTGGAAGGTGGGAGGGGAGAGCGGTTTCGGCTGGAGCATGAGGTAGCCGACGGGCCAATCGTGCTGACAGTGGGCGTGGCAGCCTACGATAAAGGTACCATCCACGTGATTGAGGCGATGCAACGGCTGTGGGAAAAAGGCGTGACGGCGACATGGGTGCAAATTGGCCCGCTGATGGAGCATGTAGAGCAATATATCAATGCGCTACCAGAAGAACAACGCGCACGGATGCGGGTGTTGGGCTATGTCTCCGACCGGGTACGGCGCGATGCATTGGCGGTGGCGGATGTCTTTGTGTTGCCGTCGCGCACCGATAGCTTTGGGATCGCCTATCTTGAAGCGTGGGTGTATGGCGTGCCGGTTATTGGGGCGCGGGCGGGCGGTGTGCCAGAGGTCATTGATGATGGCAAAGATGGGGTATTGGTGGGGTTTGGAGATGTTGATGCGCTCTCACACGCCATCGAGGTGCTACTCACTGAGCAGTTGCAGGCGTTGGAGATGGGGGTGGCAGGGCGCACCAAAGTCATGCGCACGATGACGTGGGATCATGTCTATTCGCGAGTGCACGAGTGCTACACAGACGTTCTTGCCCGTGCGACCTGCGATGATGATGAGCCTCTCTAAGCCATAGCAGCATGTTTGCCCCTGCCCGTCTCTATACAACTTGGCAAGGACGCAGCCAGACGTGATTCGTTGTGTTGAAGCAGCGGTTCTTTTGGTTTTGGAGCGTATCTTGGTTATCTTAGAACGTTTGGAATGCTTGGAATGTACTGAAAAGTGCGATAACGACCGCGAAATGACCGCGAATACGAAGAACCCTTTGGTGCGCTGGATACGCTATGTCGCGCTGAAGGCGCGGGTAAAGAGCCGTGGACGCACCCGCAACATGAGCCCCAAATCGACAATCATATGGAAGAAGACCACCGTCCAGATGTCGTTGGTCACGCGGAAGCACAAACACCACCCAAGCACCAAGGCAATCTCTGAGAAGAGCCGGTACTTCCGTATAATCAAAGAGACGGGATTGTCATTGAGGTGAGGCGGCAATATCTTCAGCCAGAAGAGAGCGTGAATGCCCCCGCCGTAGATAATAAAGAAGATAGCGCCTACCACAAAACCGGTGCCATAGGCCGCCGTTGGCGCGACAAGCAAGGCCGCTTGGGTGCCTACATACTCGCCTAGCCGGTAGACGAGCGCAAAAGCAAACGTCTCAAAGATGCCATTGCCAACCGCAAACAGGATGGTATCCCACACTGGAATGGGACGGCCGTCGTGGCGGGCGATGATCGAATAGATAACTTGCCCAATCGTGACCGTGACAACCAGGATGGCAATCAACCATGGCTCTGCAAGCGTTGCGCCAACATTCCAGGAGAAGATCCAGTCTCGAAGAAAAAGAAAACCCAGAAATGCAGAGATACCCCAATAGACCAAAACTGGCCATGCGATATGCTTCAGACCTTGTTGTTGTTCTGCCAGGGATTTCGGCAGATTTGCACGAAGCTCTACATCCACCCGTCGTTGCTACCTTTCATTCAGTGCCCACCCCCTAAAAAAAGCGCCAGAAGCATCAAGCGCAGCGCGTCGACGCCTCATCTTCGGGAACTGAGCCTGTCTCGCACAAGCGTGTACCAAATTGCTGATTCACAAGAGGCGTGCTTGCTATGCGTTGCCTCATCAGGAGCTGTCATTGTGTGTTGGATACGATGCGGTATCCTTGCGCATCGGCATAGCCGAGATCGGGTACCGATGAGCCCGTTTGGTAGGGGCAACCGTGCCTACCAGAGTCGGCAGACATCGGTTCTATCATAGCATTGCGTTGCATGATTGTCAAGTTTTTGGCATTGTTTGTACAATGGAACAGATCATCCTGTGGACGTACATCCCGTGGACGTACATAGAGAACAAGATGTAGCCCGCCTATAGCCCGCAGGGCCACTAGTTCATATGGCGGTTGGCCTCAAGGGTGGCGTGCATGTCGAGGTAGCGAATCCACCCGGGCACGCTCAATACCCCAAGATCGTTGTGGCGCACTGCATCGGTATGGTCAGTTCCTGCACGGTCAAGCTCGTGAACCAAGGCGATAAACTTCTCACGTGTGGCCTGAAATTCGGTGGTCAATTCGTCGAGTGTACGCGATGAAGGGGGACAATAGGAGTCGTGTTCGTCCATAAGGATGGATTCGCCGAGAGCGGTACGCAGTCGCCGCATCCCCCACCGTTCAATGCCAATAATGTGGGAGAAGACCTCTCGGTTGGCGGAGGAATCGCTCACTGTTTGTACCCGTTCGACCACAGTTTTGGCTGATTGTTCGAGGAGCGACGCCTGTTGAGAGAGAGTCAGATCCCGAGTTGGTCTGTCGAATACAAACCGGCCAACAATATGAGCGATACTATATTTGATTGACATACAACCTTTCCTACAGTGTGCTGTGTGTGCCTCCAAGTCGTCAGTCTGTCGGGCTGCCGATGCGCGCATGTCTGGCATATGAGCAGCCGGTGGTGGGTAGATACCAGGTGATACCTTCCATGGTGATCAGCGCGACCCTAGCGGTAGGCCGCCAAATCGCGCTCTTCAATCGTGGGCATAAACCGCGACATCTCAACCATCTTAAAGAGCTTCTGATGGTGTGGGCTGAGGTTCATGGCAAAGAGCTTATAGCCAGATTTGCGTGCGCGTACGACGAACTTCAGGAGCACCGAGATGCCAGCCGAGTTGATGAAAGCCACTTGATCAAAGTCTAAGACCGTAATGGGGCGCATGTCGGTGCATGCTTGCTCGATGGCGGCTGCAGAGACGGCATCCACGCTATTGGTGCGGATATGCAGCACCACCACCTCCCCAAATTCTTCACGTCTGACAACGTCGCTCATTCTGCTTGTCCCTCCAATTCTTTTGCTTTGCGTCCCTCCAGGTAGAACCGTAGGGTGATGACCGTTCCATCATCGGAGGAAATCACTTCCCAATCATCAACCAACGCACCGATGAGGTACATCCCAAATCCACGCAACATGCCCTCGTCGAGGTTGTGCTCATCGACTACGCGGGGCGAGGGGTCGACATGGCCGGTGCCTGCTCCCTGGTCGGCAATACGAATTTCCAGTTTTTGGTTATCTAGCACAAATGCGACTGCAACTAATTTACTCGATATCTTCTCATTCCCATGCTCGATTGCATTCGTTACCGCCTCACTGACTGCCAACTTGAGGTCGTTGATCCGTTCTTCAGAAAAGTCGAGCGTTTGCGCGATCTCGTCGGCGCTCGCCCGAACCACACGCTCAAAAATCAGATTGGAAGGGATATGAACTTCGACACATTCCATAAAAAAAGGTGGCAAGGGAACCACCCGCCTCAGCGGGTGCGGGGAATTGCCGCCACCCTCCTTTCTATTCGCAGCGTTCGCCCCCTTGCTTTGCCGGGCCATCGGGCCGACATGAGCGGGTTCCCCTAGGTATCGTGAGCAGAGACCAACAGTGTTCCATATCTATGTCTTCTACGTCTTCTACCGTCTTTCGCTTCGTTTCCTCGCGGGGTATCCGAACAGCCACGTTCCCAACCCTCTGCTCCTTAGTACAAACGTACAGGAGGAGGTTTTCCGTTGGTATGTGTTGTCTGTTCATACATTTCCGCATGCTTTCTACATACTTCCTTCTACTTGTACTGCTCGATCTGCCTCCGTTATGAAGGAACCCCCTTCAATAGTACCACATTGTGTAGCAAGCATGCTCCACAATATGCGAGCGGGGGTTAAGCGATAGAGCGCACCTGCTGATGTTGTGACCGACGGCGGGCCTTTGCCCGCGACGAAACCGACGTTGATTGTTGCTGGCGGACAAGATGATCATAGCGACGGAGATAGGCTTTCCCAAGCGATGTATTGCCGATCTGTAAGTAGCATGCACCAAGGTAGTAGAGCGCTTGGGCGTGATTTGGGTTGCGCCGCAGCACCTTCTCAAATAGCGGAATGGCCCGCGCCGGCTCGACCATCTCACGGTAGCAGAGACCAAGCATGAAGTTGGTCTCGATATCGTCGGGGAGATGCTCCAACACCTTGGCAAACTCCTTGGCAGCCAACTCGTGCCGCCCCCGCCGTACATACATATACCCAAGGTCGAAGCGCAGCGAATGGCTGTTGGGTGAAAGATCGACCGCTTTGCGCCACGCTGCCAATGTCCAGCTTTCGCGTCCGAGCATCATGTAGATAAACCCCAGCAAATAGTGGGACTGCGGGTCGTTGGGCATCAACTGCACCGCCCGCTCAAAGGCCCGCACGGCGTTGGAGTGCATGCCCATATCATACAGCAACTTCCCCATATTGAGAAAGAGGTTGCCGTCGTTGGGGTGCAGCTTGGCACACTCAAAGAGCATATCGTAGGCTTCTTTGGGGCGTTTGAGCAAGCGCAACACCACACTCATCCGCAGCCGCGCGCTGACATAATGTTCGTTTTGCGGCGGCACCTTGCCATACTCTTCAATCGCCTCTTCCCACCGATGCGAACGGGCAAGAAGATTGCCCAGCAGGTAGTGGGCGTAATATTCTTCGGGACGCCACTGCAGCAGTGCCCGATAGATGCGTTCTGCCTCTTCCGAATAATTCTGTTGTTTGAGATCTTGGCTGAGCCGATAATACCATTGTACAACTTCTTCGTCACTTCGTGTTACCAACACTTCGTCTTGCATCGCTGGCGAGACAAATGTCGGCTCCACGCGCAGCGCATCGGCAAAGCATTTTTGGGCCAATTCGTGCGCCCCGTGGCTTTGGTGCATCAAGCCAAGATAGTAGCGTGGTTCGGCGGCAAAGGGCCGCGCATTACACGCATTGGAATAGTGAATATAAGCGCGTCCGGCATCTTCCAGCCGTTGGTAGCACCGCCCAAGCGAAAAGTGGGCTTCGTATAGACTGGGATTGTGGTCTAATGCTTCCTTGAACCCAGAAATGGCACGGTCTATCTGGCCACGAGCAGCAAAGGCAACGCCGAGGTTGTAGTGTGCCTCAGCGAGCTGCGGGTCGGTCTGTACCGCCTCAAGATACTCTCGCATGGCCGCCTCCCAATCGTCTTGGAAGGCGAGGGAGTTGCCAATGTAGAGGTAGATGATGGCCCGTTCGCGGTCGTAGATTTGGGCTTTTTCTTCGCCATCTACATAGGCGGCAATCAGCGCTGCCTTAAAATGCTCTATCGCATCAGAATAGGCCGCACGTAGATAGGAACGAATACCTTGACTGAAGGCAGCCCCCATGCGGGTGCCTTCGACAAAGCGCTCACTCCCGGTAAAGGTATCCAGATCCAGAGGCATGAACATCAATGGTTCGTTGGCGGCCATAAGTTCGCTCCACCTACACCTATTCTCAGTTGCTGGCAATTGCAGGCAATAGGCCAATGAGGGGTGCATGGATAAGACCACCCACGCACCCCCGCCACGCATTGCTCTTTCCTACCGATAGCAAGAAAAAGACGATGAGATCCATCGGAATCCATGCCCATTATCACTGCTTTCCCCGGCTGTTCTGGTCGATGTGACGGGGGAAAAGATCTCCTCAGGCGTGTTCGTGACCGTTGCTCTGATGATGCCCAAGGAACCCACACATTACATGTGCAAAACATCGTTGTGAATCGTTGTGGATCGTTGTGAATCGTTGTGGGCAGCCTTTTATGCGGGCATGGTCAAATACCTGCATTTGCCTGAGACAGCCAACACCGACACGCTAGAAAAATATGATAGCACAGAGAGGTAGCCAAAGCAATAGAACCAATCGTACTATTTTGTTCCGACCGGCGTGACCGTGCGGGTCTCATTGAAAGGATAAACGAGTGTATTCCTGCTCTTTCCGTTGTGCCTACCGCATCCTATGACCCCCCATATGACACCCTACGACACAACGACAAAGGACGGGCCTACACATGTATGAACGAACGCCCCCCCGCTCTTTTCGTCTTTTGGTGGTGAAACCACTACGAATTTTAGTAGATTAGGATTCGTCGCCCTGCGTGTCGGTACGATATTCCTCTATGGTGAGCCGAAACTGCTGCGAAAGCTCGCGTGATAACCCGCGGCTAAAATGTTGTTTGGCGAGCCGGGTCACGATGGGCAACCACTCCATCCACAGCTCGGCGGTGGCGTCGGTCAGCGGCGAATCGATTTGTGCTTCCAGCTCCTGCCAAAACTCCGTTGCGACGTTGCTTTGGAGCACGTCATTTGCCACCACTTGTAGCTCGTCGGAGAGGTGGCTAAACCGGCGACGGACGACCACCATCGTGATGTCATCGCTTTGGGGCATACCAGTGCTCCACGACCGCACCTCATTCAAGATGATTTTCATCAAGGAACGTGGTTTCATTTGGCTGTTGGCCTCAAGCAGCGCGCGCAGCCGGTCGAAGCCAAATTCTTCTTGCTCTTGGCTGGTGGCTTCATTCACCCCGTCGGTGTAGAGGAAGACGCTTTCCCCTGGCTGAATGGGGATTTCTTCTTCTTCGTAATCAATATCAGGGATGACGCCGAGTGGCATCCCTGGCAGCTCGCACTCCCGCACCGACAATTTAAAGAGCAATGGATAGGTATGCCCTGCATTGGCGGTGTGCATCACCCCACGGCGCGGGTCAAGAATGGCGTAGAGCATGGTGACCATCCCTTGAGGGATATCACTGCAGACATTGCGATTGACGGCCGCAAGCGTGGCGGTTGATGACACATTCATCCGCGCCTCGTGGCGGAAGAGTGTGCGCGTGACGGCCATCCGCAGGGCCGCTTGGAGACCCTTGCCGGAGACATCACCGATCATAATCGCCTGATACCCATTGCTGAGGGTCAGGAAGTCGTAGAGGTCGCCGCCAAGGTCGCGGGCAGGCAGGGACAACGCACTAAACTCCCACCCAGGGAGGTAGGGAACCGCCGCCAGCAGCAGCCCCTGCTGAATATCACGCGCAAGCTGCAGATCTTTCTCCAGCTCTGCCTGCCGTTGCAGTTCCTCCTCAGATGGCTGATTTGGGACTGGGGCGGGTGGGTGGTGGTTGAGGTGTGTCCGCCGAACCCGATACCCCCCATTCCCCCGGTGCCCAAGTAATGTGCTATGGATCTGGCGTGATGACCGCGATAGTGTTTTTGATTGGCAGATGGTGTGATTTCTCTGCATAATTTCGTACCATACGTATGCGCAAGGGTGCCCAAAGAACAAAAACGACGCCCTAACGTCTGTTGTTTGCGAGGATAGTGAGGTATCGTTCACACGATTCGCGCAACCACCCCACCGCAACGCCATCGAGCAAGGTATCTTGCGCATACGTCGAGAGCTTGTTCAACGTGTTGCGATACTCCCGCAGCGCGGCGATGTTGCGCTGCAGTTGGCGATAGGACTCGGCAAGATGGAAGGAAATAAGTGGCGATTCGGGATCGAGATAGCGCGCTCGCTCCAACTGCTTGGCGGCGAGCACCATCTGCCCTTGTTGAGCATAGAGCACGCCAAGAAGCAGATAGGCCTCGGTGGTCAACGAATCAAGTTCAATTGCCCGACGTGCCTCTGCCACGGCGAGATCCATATCTCCCCGATTGGCATGAGCCCGCGCCAACAAGGCCAACCCCTGTGGGGCTTGCGGGCCATTGAGCGGTACCTTATACAAGATGTCCAAGACTTCTTCCACTCGACCGGCATCGAGCAATTGCAAACACCGTTCGATGACTGACTCATCCGGCTCTTTGGTATACACCGCCGGTTCCGGCTTAGGTGAGCTACGTTGTGGTTCTAAGATGTGTTGGTGCTCACGCATACGGGGCGGTGCCTCTTGATTTCCTTGCTCTCCCGGGCGGGATGACACCCCCGAGGATCGAGGCCGCACCCGCGTCTGGACGGATGACGGAGGCAAGGATGGACGCGGCGGCAGAGGCGTGGGTGGTTCCTTCGTATAGAGAAACGCACCCGCTACCTCTCGCAACCGAAATTTGTCGTAGATATTCCACAGCGTCTCGGAAAACCCTAAGAACAGTATGCCACCGTCGGGCAAAATCTGGTAAAACCGATCCACCAACGACCGAAATGTTGGCAAATCGAAATAAATCGTCACGTTTTGGCAAAAGATCATGTCAAGGCTATTTGGAGAAGTCGCGTTGGCCGGAAATGGCTCCAACAGATTGACCTGCTCAAACGTCACCAACGACCGAACTTCTTCGGTGACCGCCCATGCCCCCCCACGATAATGAAAATAGCGTTGACGAATTTCTGGCGTCACATTGGTGAGTGTACGTCCATGATAACAGCCAACGCGCGACTTCGCCAATGCAGCGCTGCTCAAATCGGTCGCCCAGATCTCGACTGGCCGCGGCAGTGGTCTTCCGAGTGTTTCCAGAGCCATAATCGCCAACGAATAGGGTTCTTCGCCGGTTGAGCAGCCTGCACTCCAGATACGCAGCGGTTCTCCAGAGGGCTTTTGTCGGTGGAATTGTGGCAAGATCACCTGGCGGAGTGCTTGCATGTGTGGCTGATTGCGAAAAAAGACGGTCTCATGATTGAGCACAAGCTCCGACAGTTGTTGTAGCTCTGGACGGGCGTCTTCCTGCGAGAGGTATGAGAGGTAGGCCGTGAGGGTCATTCCTGTGGCAGCAAGGCGCATCCCTACCCCCGACGACAGCACCCGTTGGCTGGTCTGATCTAAATACACCCCGCTGTAAGACGCCAGAATATCGCGGACATGCTCAAATTGCCCCTGTTGCAGAGAGACATGCTGCGGCGAACTGTTCGTATCAGACTTCATAATATGCTACCTAGCAAATCGCTCTCTATACCTTCCTTCGCATTGCGGGGGAGCGGCGAGGAATTGTGGACGATAACGATGACGTGTGCAATCAACCAACACAGAGACGTGCGAGTGTTGCGAGTTTTACAGATGTTGCAGATGTTGCGCGTTTTGAGAATGTTGCGCGTTTTGAGAATGTTGAGAGTGTGTACATGCCATCGCAATATCTAGACGGTGCTGAGCCGTTCACAGAGCGAGGGGATGATTTGATCGGGAGCAAGGATAACATCCACTGCCTCAAGCTCCACCGCTGCGCGTGGCATCCCATAGATCGAACAACTCGTCTCATCCTGCGCAATGGTATATCCCCCTGCCTGGCGGATGCACTGCATTCCAACCGCGCCATCGCGCCCCATTCCGGTCAAGAGCACGCCCATCACCGAAGAGCCAAAATGTTCAGCCGCTGTCTTCATGGTGATATCTACCGAGGGCCGTTGGAGCATGGGCTGTTCGCTCAGATGCACCCGACCGTTGGGCTGCACAAAGAGGTGGTAACTATCAGGAGCCACAAGCACATGATCAATCTCAAGCAGGTCATGTTCTTTTGCAAGCCGCACGGGAAATGCACACGATTCTGCGAGCCATTCTACCATGCCCGCGCTGAACCCCTCTGCGATATGCTGCACCACCACGAGAGCAGCGCCAAACGGCTGTGGAAGCGCTTGTAAGAGCTGCTGCACCACACGCGGCCCCCCCGTTGACGCTCCAATGACGACAAGGGGAAATTTGCCCTTGATCATCCGTCGTCGTTGTGTCGTCGAAGACGTTGAAGATGATGACGTTGATGACGATGTGGGTGGCTTGGCGGGAGGTGGCGGCTTTTTCACTTGTGAAGGGGTTTTGTACTTAATCGCCCCACCGCGAGAGGGGGGGTAGAGCGGAGGGAGAGGCAGCGAATCGCGTGAAGTGGGCGTATGTGGATGGTGGCGCGAGGTGGGAGACGAAGAAGGCGGAATGACCAGCTTTGGCCGCGTAATGCGCACATGAGACGAAGAAAAGACCGACGGTTGCTGACACGTATCAGCGTCATGCGCCCCCTGATGATGGTGTGCATTGGAGTCGTGCCTATCCGACGACGGCGGACAAGTATGATGGTCACCAACAGACTCCGCTTCGGAGTGGGATGCATGGCCATATTCCTGCTCATGAGTATGCTCATGAGTATGCTCATGATGACTGCTGTGCTCTGCGGCTTTTTCTGCCTCTTCTGCCTCTTTTCTGGCTTCTTCTATCGCCGCTCGTCTGCGCCCGCGGAGATGGGTGACCACCTTCACCCGCGCCAGCAGCTTGACCCGCCGTATCAGTTCAGATCGGGCACGCTCATAGGCAGCAACATTTGATAGGTCGGGTTTTTCCATCACCTCAAGCGCCCCGACCCCCAACATCTTAAACGAAATATCAATATCGTCGCGAGAATACAGCGCGGTAATAACAAGGACGGGCGTGGGTTGATAGGCCATCAGCCGTTCGGTGGTTTCAAGCCCGTCCATAATCGGCATCCGCACATCCATCGTCACGATAGTTGGGCGGATGTGTTGGATCTTGTGTAGCGCCTCACGTCCATCGGCCGCCTCGCCCACGACCTGGATTTCGGGGTCGCTTTCGAGCATTTCGCGCAGGGCCAGGCGCACCAATGTTGAATCATCTACGATGAAGACACGTATCCATTCATGTGTCATAATACCCCTACCCTTCGCCATCGAAGGTCGTGTGCTCTTGCATCGAGGTATTGCTCATAGATCGACGGATCATGGGCGGCCACGGGCGGCCACGGCCCGCCCCACCACGGGCCGCAATACACGGCCCCACTGCGTCCGTCATACATTGAGAGCACCCCTCCGCCGTCGCTATAGGTTACTATAGAACGTCGCGATATCGGTTGGAGATAGGCAGATCGGATGATCACCACCCCCTAATACATTTCGAGCACCAATTTGACTCGATTGGGAAGGTTGAGCAAGTCTACGTCTTTATTCAGGTAGTCATCCACACCTGCATCAAACGCGGCACTCTTGTCTTCGCTTGATGTCAACATAATGATGAGGAGATCCTCGTGTTTGGGGTCTTCTCGCAACCGACGGCACACTTCGTAGCCGTCCATCCCCGGCATCTGCACGTCTAAAACGAGCAGATCGGGCATCTCAGAAGCGATACTGGCCAATGCCTCTTCACCACTATGTGCGAGACGAACCTCGTACCCGTACATCTCAAGACGCATCTTCACGATGTCCGTCACGAGCTTGCTATCGTCTACGACCAGAATTTTTGCTGCCATGGTGAACCCTCACGTCAAGGCACGAAGGATCGGCGTGTCCACATTGGGACTACCCTCCGACGACTTCATGCCCTAAAAGCTGTTGCACGACTTTTAAGAGATTGTCCTGGTTGAATTGGCTCTTCACGATGTATGCCTGTGCTCCTGCTTCAAGCCCGCGCCGCCGGTATTCATCCGAGGCCAGGCTCGTGATGATGACCACAGGCAGATCATGATTTTCCAGTTCTTGGCGGATACGAGTTGTGAGCTCAAAGCCGTCAACTCGTGGCATTTCCACATCTGTTACCACAAGATCGTAGGGTTGTGAACGCAGTTTGTCAAGGGCATCATGTCCATCTACAGCCGCCGTGACTTCATAGCCCGCCGACTGCAAAATGCTGCGTATCAACTCCCGTGTCGTAAAGGAGTCCTCTGCAATCAACAACCGTGGTTGTTGGCGGGCGGCCATACTCCCGACCGCAGGTGCTTGCAGGGTGATCCCCCGCGCCGACTGCGCCAGCGAGACGGGGTTGAGCAGCAGGACAAGCTGGCCATTCCCCATCTGCACGGCCCCGCTATACCGCCGTTGGCTCTCGAAGATCATACCAAGTGGCTTGACCACGGCTTCGCGTTCGTCAAGCAGTTGGTCAACCAAGAGGCTGAGGAGCCGGTGGGCAGAGCCAATCAAGATAGCAGGCTCGCGGCGGCGGTATTGGAAGGGCGGTGTCGACTCAATGCCCATCAAGTCGGCCATGTGCAAGAGCGGCAAGGTCTGGCCCTCGTGCTCGATGGTGGCGCGCCCCTCAACCGTGTGAATATGTTCCTGATATGTCCAAATAATCCCGTGGCACCCCGAAGACGGGATACCAAAGGTGTGTTCGCCAACACGGATAAGCAAAATGCGCGTGGTGACGATGGTCATGGGGAGCACCATATGCGTATTGGTGCCCTTGCCAACCTGCGAATCGACCGTCACCTGCCCGCCCAGCTCGTTGATGTTGGTGCGTACCACATCCATCCCCACGCCGCGGCCAGAGATATCGGTAATCATCTGCGCCGAGCTGAAGCCAGGGAGGAAAATCAGCTCAAACGACTCCTGATCAGAGAGCAGTTCGGCATTCTCCTTGGCGATTAGCCCCTTTCGGACGGCGATGTCGCGCAGTTTCTTCGGATCCATCCCGCGGCCATCGTCCATGATAGAGATATGCACTTCACTGCCGGTCGCCTCTGCTCTCACCGTCACCTTGCCCTGACGCGATTTGCCTGCCTGTTCGCGCTCATCGGGCGGCTCAATACCGTGGTCAACCGCATTGCGGACGAGGTGGAGAAGTGGGTCGTTCAAGGCCTCCAAGAGCTTGCGGTCAAGCTCGGTGGTTTCGCCCTGAATGTCAAGCTCGACATCTTTGCTGGTGGCGCGGGCGATCTGGCGAACGGCGCGCGGTAGGTTGGAGAAGACCGTTGAGATGGGCAACATCCGCACGGCCATCACTTCCTGCTCCAGGTCGTTAATCAGCACTTCCTGCGCTTCGATGTTGTGGGTAAATTGGTCGTGCTGCGTACGGAGCAGTTGGTGCATCTGGTCGCTTGAATCGAGTACGGCATTGAGCGCGCGCTCCACTTGTGTCCGCTGCTGTGGCGTGAGCCGGGCGCTGTGCATTTCCGCTTCCAACGCCGTTAAATCACGATATTGTTGATGCAGTAACTCGTTGAAACTACTCAACGCTTGCATATGATCAGCCAGCATTTGATGCCCCACCACCAACTCACCCGTCAGGTTGATGAGCGTATCGAGCCGATCCACCCGCACTCGTATGGTCTGCCGTTTGTTCGATTGCCGATTAGCTGCGGCACTCCGCAGTTGTGCCGCCTCTTCTTGCTGATCTTCCTCCGCCGTCGGCTGTGCCGGTTTTTGTTGGGGAGGCGGTGGCTTGGCGGCAGCGGGCGGTTCTTCTGCTTTGGCGGGAGTGGGTTGTTCAGCAGGGGCGGGAGGAGGAGACGGCTCTGGTTGTGTTTCCTTGGGAGGGTGTTCGCCCTCTGCGGGTTTGGTCTCCTCGCCGGTTGCTGTTTCCTCTTCTGCTGGTTCTCCGCCACCGCCCTCGGCTTTGCTTTCGAGGATGCGGTTGAGCTTGTCGATGAGTTCATCAACGTTGACCGAGGTCGAGGTGCCATCTATCGCGGCATTGGTCATTTCGAGCAGGGCATCGCCATCACGAAGCATCTCATCAATCAGCTCTTGGTCAAGCTGGTGGGAGCCTTCGCGCACGGCCCCCAAGATGTGCTCCATGGTGTGGGCGAGCCGCCCAATTGCCCCAAACCCAAGTAGCCGCGATGATCCCTTCACGGTGTGCATGGCCCGGAAGATGGCATCAAGCTGGTCGCGGGCAGAGGGGTCTTGCTCAAGCGCGAGCAACCCATCAGCAAAGATACGAAGGTTTTCGGTTGTTTCCTCGCGAAACTGGGCGTAGAACTTAGAAAGATCCATAGTTGGCCATTCACAGGGCTTGAGAGCCGCGCTGCGACATGCTCATCATCGAAAGACTCAGTCGTTCCCCCGGAACCATGCCGGGCCACTGCGGTGAGAAGATGGCTACACCCAACATAAACGACATGATAGGTATTCTCTGCAGGCCCATTTGCCCGCCTCCAGATGCTGCTCCTGTGTTACTGCTGCTGGGTCATGCCGTTGAGCCGGTTGGCGATGGCGGTTAGCATTGCAGCCGACTCGGCCATCTGCCGGGAGCCGGCTGCCGATTGACGCGCGACCTCAGCGATTTCGCGCATCGCTTCGACCACCTGTTCGCTTGCACTCTGTTGTTGTGCGGTGGCCATGCCGATTTCTGCACCACTTTGGGCTGTTCGCTCCGCCACCATCAAAATGGTGTCCATGACTTGGCCCGCGCGGTAGGAAAGCTCTGCGCCGCGCTCTACCTCTTTGCCGCCTTCTTCTGCCGCCAAGACGGCTGCATTGTTGGCTTCGCGGATTTCGGCGATCACCCCTTTGACCTCTTTGGCCGCGGCGAGGGTGCGGTTGGCCAAGCTCTTGACCTCTGCCGCAACCACGGCGAAGCGCCGTCCGTGCTCACCTGCGCCTGCCGCCTCAATCGCGGCGTTGAGGGCGAGGAGATGCGTTTCATCGGAGATGTCGTCGATCAGGTCAATAATCTCACCAATCTGTTGCGAGCGTTCGCCAAGGCTCAACACCCGCGCGGAGATATCTTGCATCCGGGCGCGGATACGTTCCATCCCCTGCACACTCTCATCAACCGCCGCCTGCCCATTACTGAGGTGTTCAAGTGTTTGCTGCGATGCTTGCGCCACGTGCTCGGCAGATTGCGCGATTTGGCGGGCGGTTGCGCCCAGCTCCTCCACCGTCGTGCTGACCTCGGAAACGGCGCTGGCCTGTTGAGTGGCACCGCTGGCCTGTTGCTGCGAGGTGGCCTGGAGTTCGGAGGCGGCGGCTGATAACTCGTTCGCCAACTCTATCTGCTGTGCGTTGCGCTCTTCAAGTTCTTGCGTACGGGCCTGAAGCTCTTCGGCATGCCCCTTGGTACTGTTGAGAAGCTCTTGGGCGTGGCGTTTGGTGCTGTTGATAAACTCTTGCGCTTGCTGTTCGGCATACTCAACCGCCTTCGCCAAGTCGCGGCTCGATACCCACGAGAGAATAGCGAGAATGGTGATAGAGGCGATGAAGAAGGCGAGGTAAACCCACGCCGCAGACTCCTCTAGCCCAATGAGCGGCTCGATACCAAACACTTCTTGGGCAATGGTGAGCACCAAATACAGGAATGCCGCCGTGCCCCCTACTCGTAAGCTGTCAATGCTTTGGCCTATCAGCCCAGCCGCGGCGACGGGGAAGAAAAACCCCACCACACTCGGCCCCTCAACCCCTCCATAGACATAGATGCCAATGGAGAGCACGACGACCAGCCCATAGGAATAGAGCCGCGCCGCCGTCTTGACATCTCTGCGCTGCGCAAGAAGATGTGTTACCCCGCAGAGCAGTGGGACGATCAACACCGTCGCCAGCACGGGCGGCAGCGGAAACGTCGCGATGTTGAGGAAGTTGACGACCGAAAGAACAAGCGTAAATAAGAGCGCAAACCCACTCGTACCGATAGCGAGTTGGTGGAGCAACTTCTTGGTATCACGTTGATTTGTGTGTAATGTACTCGCATTTTCCTCAGACATGCTCAAGGTTGCGTCCATAATGTTGCAGATCCCCCTTCAGGCCACGTATATCAATGCATGTATCTTTGCCACACGAACATGGGCACCCCGTGATCCCCACGGTGTGTCTACTTCTTCTTGGTCAACAGGATATCTTGTGCTATTTGACGCAAATCGAGCACCAAAAACGGCTCTTCTTCGTAGAGGAAGATGCCCAAAAACCATGGGCGCTCGATATTGCGGAGAAAAAGCGGTGGAAGCTTCTGGACATCATCCTCGGTCGTCTGGTAGACATCTTGCACGCGGTCTACCAACAGCGCAATCCCCCGCCGACGGGTGGGGATAATCAAGGCGTGGTGCCGCCGAGGGACGTCTTTATCAGCGGGATCCAATAATGGCCCGAGTGAATGGGCCGTGATGGGTTTGCCTCGCTCGTCGGGGCGCTCAATATCCGCTTGGCGTGTAATGATCCGCATCTCAAGAATTTGGCTGCGGGTCACGACATAGCGGTGGGTGGCAGTAGAGACAAAGAGCAAGAGGCCATCGTACGACATAGCTATTGAACCCCAATACCCGCGCGGACGGTCGAGATAATCGCACTGATATCGAGCACGACCACCGGCAGATCATCGCGCCGGAAGATGGCGCGCAAGAAGCGCGACCGTTGCGGGTCGAGCCCGCTTGGCACAGGCGTGAGCGACTGCGACTCGATTGCAATAAAGTCGGAGACGGTGTCAACGAGCAGCGCCATATTGACTTCATCATGATGACAAATCACGTAGCGGGTTAAGCGGTTGGGAGCGGTTGGACTCATCCCAATCAGTGCACGCACATCGATCACCGGCAAAATCACCCCGCGTTGGCTAATAATACCCGGCAGAGCCGCCACCGCGCCCGGTACCGCCAGCGGCTCGCGCCATCGCGCAATCTCGCGCACGCTGTCTCCGTGGATACTGTATGTCTCTTCCCCAAGCGTCACAAGGAGGTGGTTTTCAGTTGGTTGGTCTGTTTCCGAGGCGGCTTGCTCTACAGATGAAGGCGCAACCATAGCCTACTGTGCTTCCTTTCGACAAATCGGCGACGATGAAACGGCTGTTCGTGACTGAACGACCGGCGAACGACCGGCGAACGACCGGCGAACGACCGGCGAACGACCGGCGAACGACCGTAGGTAGAACGAGTGCTCCTCGCAGATTCCCCCCTCATGCTACCATACCCTGGGCATCTTTGCGTCATGAGATTTGCATCGCTTCGGCGATATCGATTGCTCGGAGCAACGCGGCTGCCTTATTGCAGCTCTCCTGATACTCATCCTCCGCCACGCTATCGTACACAATCCCGCCGCCTGCCTGCACATAGGCGACGCCATTTTGCACCACCATCGTCCGCAAACTAATGCAGACATCAAGGTCGCCATTAAAATCGACGTGGCCCGCACACCCCGCATATACCCCACGCCGTGTGCCTTCCAGCTCGGTGATGATTTCCATCGCGCGGATTTTGGGTGCGCCGCTGACCGTACCGGCAGGGAAACACGCCCGCAATGCATCAAGCGCGGTCATATCGCTGCGGAGCTTGCCCGTCACGTGGGAGACGATGTGCATGACGTGGCTATAGCGCTCAATCGTCATAAAGGCAGGCACCCGCACTGTCCCCGGCTCGCTTACCCGCCCAAGGTCGTTGCGGCCAAGATCGACCAACATCACGTGTTCGGCGCGTTCTTTTTCGTCTGCCATCAGCTCTTCGGCGAGCGCATCATCTTCGGCTTCGGTGGCCCCGCGGCGGCGCGTTCCGGCAATGGGATGGGTCGTAATCTCACCGTCCTGCACCCGCACAAGTGCTTCTGGCGATGCACCCACTAAATCGCCCTCATCCGTCCGAATGTAGAACATGTAGGGCGAGGGGTTGACCATGCGGAGCGTGCGGTAGATGGTGAAGGGATCGGCGCTGGTGGGGCGGCGGAAGCGCTGTGATGGCACCACTTGGAAGATATCCCCCGCGCGGATATACTCCTTGGCCCGCTCAATATTCTGCTCATACTGCTCAACCGAGGTGTTGGAGGAGACAGGCACGGCTCCCTTCGCAGCCGGTTGCGAGGCGGGAGGCTGGTGATAGCCAATCAGGTCGGCCCCCATCGGCACTGGTCGTCGCAGCCGCGCCATGAGCGCCTCAATGCGTTCGACGGCGCGCGCATATTCCTCATCAAGATCATCGCCATCAAGCCGGACGTGCGACACGACTTTAATCGTACGGCGGAGGTGATCAAACACCACCAGCGTATCGACAAACATCCAGATGCCTTCAGACATGCGGTAATCGCTATGGCCCAGGCGGATAAGCCGGTCTTCGAAGTAGGCAACCGTCTCATAGCTCAAATAGCCCACCGCCCCCCCAACAAACCGCGGCAAATCAGGCAGCCGGACAGGGCGATAACTCTTCAGATGGCTATCTAGTACGGTGAGCGGGTCGTCGTAGGAGAGCGTTTGCTTGTAGCCGTTTTGTACTGCGTGCGCCACGCCCTCGTCCATATGCAGGATGAGGTAGGGGTCGCTGCCGATGAAGGAGTAGCGAGCAACGTGTTGCCCCCCCTCCACGCTCTCCAGCAGGAAGTTGTATTGCCCGCGCGCCACCTTCAAGTAGACCGACACCGGCGTTTCGAGGTCAGCGACCACCTCGCGGTAGATCGGGCAAAGGTTGCCCTGATCCTTCAAGCTGTCGATATCTTCACGTGTGGGATAGTACATATCCTCGATTTACCCTTTCCAAGAAAGCCCCATCGCGTCCTTCATCAAGCGCAAGGTCTCATCGGCCTCACGGCGGGCGCATTCACTCCCCGCCTCGATCACCTCTTTGACCAGCTTCGGCTGCGAGCTATATTCGGCACGGCGTTCGCGTATCGGGTCGAGGAAGCGGTTGATGGCGGCGGCAAGCTTGCGTTTGACCTCCACATCGCCGACTTTCCCCTGCAGATAGCGCTCTTTCAGGTCATTGACCTCTTCAACATCATCATTAAAGGCGTCGTGGTAGATAAAGACCGGATTGCCCTCTACCTTGCCCGGAATATCAGCACGGACGCGGTTGGGGTCGGTGTACATCGTGCGCACCTTCTGCTCAACCGTCTTGGCGTCGTCGCTGAGGAAGATCGCATTGCCCAAACTCTTGCTTGCCTTTGCCTGGCCATCAAGCCCGACCAACGTCGGCACATCGCCAATGAGCGTGTCAGGTTCGGGGAGCAGATCGACTTCGTACATCGTGTTGAAGCGACGCGCAAGTTCACGGGTGACCTCCAAATGCGACGCCTGATCCTTCCCGACCGGCACCAGATCGGCGCGGACGCAGAGAATATCGGCTGCCTGCAGGACGGGGTAGCTCAACAGCCCCAACGACGGCTGCTCAATCTCCAAATCGCGCATCACGTCCTTGAGGGTCGGCACCCGCTGGAGGCGCGGGACGGTGATGAGGTTGGAGAAGATGAGCATAATCTCGCTAATCTGCGGGACAAGCGATTGTAGGAAGTAGGTGCTCCGCTCTGGGTCGATACCAACGCTGAGGTTGTCCAACACCACGTCGTAGACATTTTGATGCGTCTCTGCGAGCATTTCGCGGTCAACGCGCGTCGTGAGCATATGTAAGTCGGCGACAAGGAAGAAACATTCATACTCATCCTGCCGCTGGACGCGGTTTGCCAATGTGCCGACATAGTGGCCAAGGTGAAGTTTGCCGGTTGGCCGGTCGCCTGTTAAGATACGTTTTCTGGTCGTGGTCATAATTCCTCTATGGTATTTTTGGTGTAGAGATGTGTCGTTGTTGTCGTTCAGCCGTTGTCAGCCGTTGTCAGCCGTTGTCAGCCGTTGTTTAGCCGTTATTGGGCCATTATGAGGCGGAATCGCCATTCCACCATGCGCGCACCTTCTGGGCGCTCATCAGGAGATAATCATAATCGGGTGAAAAGACTTCCAAGGTGATTGTGCCGTCGTAGCCAATCGCTTTGAGGAGGTGGATGGCTCTGGGCCAATCTATCGCCCCAACCCCCAACGGAAGATGGTCATCGCTTTGGCGCATATTATCGCTCATATGGACGTGGGCGAGGCGTTTGCGCAACGCTTTGAGAAACCCCTCAAGCCGATCCTTCCCAACGTTGGCGTGGCCGATGTCGAGGTGAAACCCGATCCGTTCATCGCCCTCCAGAATGCTCTGAAACTCGTTTACTCTCATCTCATCGGGCATATTCTCCACCATAATGCCCAATCCATAGGGAGCCGCGCGTTCAGCCAGCTCCGCAAACGATTCGCGGTTCCAGTGTAGCATATCGCTGCGGGGAAAGAGCGACGGCGTGCGCGAGACGTGTACATTCACCCACGTCGCGCCAAGAGCCGCGAAGGTCTCAAACGTCTCAACAACGGTCTCGATGGCGGCTTGGCGGATGCGGCGGATGGGCGAAGCAAAAGGGAGATACCAGGCGGTGTGTCCTACCACATCCAGGCCGGTTGAGGTGAGGATGGTGCGTAGCTCTGCGACGTCGATTTGCTCTATTGCCGCCCCCGGCCCCTCAACCGTCAGGTCAAGAAACTCAAACCCTTGTTCGGCGGCACGGCGGGCTTCGTGGGTGATATCGTTTCGGGGGTTGTTCATCGTGCCAAGTTTCATGTATTCACTCTTTCCAGCGACAGATCATCCAGATCATCCAGATCATCCAGATCATCCAGATCATCCAGATCATCCAGATCGTCCATGTCATTCAGATCATCAAGATTTCAGGTATACTCTACGTGGTTGCGAGTATTGTCTCTATTGCGCTGTGCTATGCTATACTGTATAGGGAGTGTTTTCCCCAAGCACGTACATATCACGTATATATCTCGTTCCCCACCGTTCTTTTTATAGCACTTGTTACTCCACGCGCGCCGCGCGGGAATTAAGTAGATATAGTATCAACAATCAACAAACGCAATACAGAAAGGGTTCCTCATGCAATCATCGTTACCACGTGCATTACGACGTCTCTTGTTGGGGGTGGCCATCATCCTCGGCCTAAGTGTAGCCATCCCCGCCTCTCCCACTGCCGCAGCTCCTCCGGCCCAGGGCACGCAAGAGGTATCGGGGTGGTTTGCGAGCAACCAAAAGGTCGTATCTCCCCTGCAGCCGGTTAATGTCAACGTAGTGTTGTCGGGCTACACCGGCTCTGCCACCCTTGTCGTCTTCGATAGCGAAGGGCGGTCAGTTGGCGGGTGGGAGTTTTCCGTGCCGCCAAGTGGCAATGCGCAAGTGCAAGTCTTGCCGCGCGGGTCGCTGGGAGAGCATTGGGCGGCGATTTTTGTCCACGGCAACCAAATTGCCGACGGCCCAATTTACCACCTCGACGCGCAAACGACCATCCACACGGGGGTTGAGATGTTTGACACGCTCTACCCCAAGCTGAAGGGCTTTATGGAGCAGTGTGTCTTGGAATACCCCATACATGGTCATCGGGTGCGCGGCTACCGTTCCCCCGACAGCCCACTGCTCTGGCTGCGCGACCACTATTATCAAGGGCGGGGCTTCCGCTACTTTGAGGACGACGTCAAGAGTATGATTGACGGTGTGCGCCGTGAGCAGAACCCCGATGGCAGCTTCCCCGACTTCCTGGCGCGGCCAGAGTATGGCATACCTGCAAAACGCACCCCCGTCGAGGCCGATGTCGAATATCTCTATGTGTTGGCGGTCTACGAGGCGTGGAAGATGACCGGCGATGATCAATGGCTCATCTCCAACCTCAACGCCATGCAACGTGCTGTCGACTATTCTACTACGAATCCGTTGCGGTGGGAGCCAAACCTTGGGTTGGTCAAGCGCCCCTACACGATTGACACGTGGGATTTTGAGTATGGCGACACGACACTCGACCCTGAAACCAACAAGCCCGCTCCCCGCCACTGGATTGATGAGCACACGATTTGGGGCATCTTCCACGGCGACAATACGGGCCTTGCGCAAGCTCTCCACGCGCTGTCGGAGGTGGAGTTTTTCCTTGGGCAGCCCGACAACGCCATCCGCCACCAAAACCTCGCCAACAGCATCATGGAGCGGCTCAATGCGTTGAGCTGGAATGGATCGTTTTTCAAGCACCACGTCAAGCTCATCCCGTGGGATGTGCCGGGCGTGGATGAGGACTATCAATTAAGCCTTTCCAACGCCCTTGCCCTCAACCGCGGTGTGCTAAGCCAAGATCAAGGCAACGCGATTGTGAACGAGTATCGTAGTCGTTTGCGCCGCCCCTACAACGTCTCCTTTGCCGAGTGGTGGAGCATCGATCCGCCCTTCCCAGAGGGCAGCTTTGGGATGGCGGGGCGTCTGGGTGAGCAGCCCGGCTACTATGTGAATGGCGGGATTATGCCGCTGGTGGGCGGAGAGCTTTCACGTGGCGCATTCCGCTATGGCAACGAAGAATATGGCTTCGATATCTTGCAGCGCTATTACGACCTTGTCGACCGCACCGGCGCGACCTATCTCTGGTATCACCCCACCGGCGGCCCGGGCACCGGCAGAGATGTGCTTGCGACCGATGGCTGGGGGTCGAGCGCGATGATTGGCGCACTGATGGAAGGCGCGGCGGGTGTTGAAGACCACGGGAAAACCTATAGCAAGGCGACGATCAGCCCACGTTGGCCCGCCACCTACGATTTGCACAATGCTTCTCCGGCCACGAACGTCACCGATGCGTATGTGGTGGCGCGATATGCCGCCTCCGACGGCTATGTCGCCTATCGCTGGCAATATTACCAGGAAGATGAACACCGCTCTCATCTGCGGCTGCAGGCGACCGGAAATGGTGAAACGATGACCTTGCGGTTCTTGCTGCCCACCGGCGTCAAGGAGATAGATTACGTGGTGCTCAATGGGCAGCTGGTCAATATCGTGACCGAGCAAATTGGGTTGAGCAATTACGTGGTCATCAAAGATGTTCCGACGGATGTTGTCCAAGCGCACGTCGCCCTCAAGCAGTGATGTTGGCCCGTTGGCGGTCTATGGCTTGATGGCCTATGGCTTGATGGTTTGTGACTTGTGTTGGGGGCGAAGAGAGAGGGGTACCCCTCTCTCTTCGCCCCCGCTCCCCGTTCTTCCATCTCCCTGCTCTCCCTTGCCCTCTTCTCATCTCTACGACACCCTACATATCGACCTGTGGCAGCTCTTGGAGCGACTTGACCAACGCCTCATCGCTATGAACCACATTCTGCAAGCGCCCTTCTTGGTAATCAAGGTAAGCCTGCATATCAAAGTGGCCGTGGCCGGAGAGGTTAAAGAGGATCGTCTTGCTGACGCCTTCCTCCTTGCACCGCAACGCCTCATCTATGGTCGCCTTGACGGCGTGTGTGGCTTCC
The DNA here is from genome assembly GCA_964526735.1 of uncultured Chloroflexaceae bacterium. Classification (GTDB taxonomy): domain Bacteria; phylum Chloroflexota; class Chloroflexia; order Chloroflexales; family Chloroflexaceae; genus JAAUSY01. Next base: position 25,387 of record CAZGLO010000027.1, read on the forward strand.
GGCGCGGGGATAATCCCCTCTGCCCGCGCAAAGTCCATCCCCGCCTTGAGGCATTCAAGCTGCGTCTCTGAGCGTGCCTCGACCAGGCCAAGTTTGTGGACGTGGCTGACGAGTGGGGCCATGCCGTGGTAGCGCAGCCCACCAGCGTGGATGGGCGGCGGCATAAAGCGGCTCCCCAACGTATACATCTTGACCAGCGGGGTGAGGTGCGCTGTATCGCCGTAGTCGTAGGCATATGCGCCGCGGGTCAGTGTTGGGCAGATGGCAGGCTCAACCGCAATAATCCTGACATCGCGGCCACCACGCAGCTTATTGCCGATGTAGGGGAAGGCGATACCCGCAAAATTACTCCCCCCGCCTACGCAGCCAATCACGATGTCGGGGTAATCATCCGCCATCTCCATTTGCGCCATCGACTCAATGCCGATGATAGTCTGGTGTAGCATAACGTGGTTGAGGACGCTCCCCAAGGCATAGTTAGTGCGCTCATCCTTGATAGCTATCTCAACCGCCTCGCCAATCGCGATACCCAGGCTGCCGGGCGAGTCGGGGTCTTCGGCCAAGATCGTGCGGCCTGCATCAGTTTCTTCGCTTGGGCTGGCAATCACCCGCCCGCCATAGGTCTCAATCATGATGCGGCGGTAGGGCTTATGGTTGTAGCTCACCTTAACCATATAGACGACCACTTCCATGTCGAAGAACGACGCGGCTAGCGACAACGCCGACCCCCATTGCCCTGCACCCGTCTCTGTTGAGAGGCGCGTAATGCCCTCTTGCTTGTTGTAATAGGCCTGCGCGATAGCCGTATTGGGCTTGTGGCTCCCTGCCGGACTCACCGCCTCGTTCTTGTAATAGATCTTGGCTGGCGTATCAAGCATCTGCTCCAACCGCCGCGCCCGGTAGAGCGGCGATGGCCGCCATTGCCGGTAAACATCGCGCACTTCCTCTGGTATCTCAATTGTCCGCTCTTGGCTGACCTCTTGCTTGATCAGCTCCTGCGCAAAGAGCGGGGCAAGGTCTTCCGGCGTGACGGGTTGCTTCGTGCCCGGGTGGAGGACGGGCGGGAGCGGTTCTGGTAGGTCTGCCTGGATGTTATACCACGCTTCAGGCATCTGGTCTTCCGAAAGGACGTATTTAATATCTTCGCCCATGAAATGTACAACTCCTCATATGATACAAAAAACATGGCCGTTGCCGTAGAGGCCAATTGTAGCACTATTCACGGACGATCAAGGCAGCCCCCTCCCCAACCTAACCTCATATCACACCCATATTCCTGGTACAATAGAGAAGGAGCGAAAGCATTGTTTGCAAATCGGCCCGCACTGTTGCTCCACTTGCAAGAGAATGTATGGGCCATGTCACACACATCAGAAAGGGATATTCTGTGCAAGAAAAAAAGCAGTTAGTACGTAGCCAAGAAGAACGTATCATCGCTGGTGTCGCCGGAGGATTGGGGCGTTACTTCTCTATAGATCCCGTCTTTATACGGTTTCTCTTTGTCCTGCTCGTTTTCGCCAATGGCATTGGCATGATAGCTTACGTGGTGCTGTGGATACTCATGCCGCACGAAGGATCGACCTCCTCCTCCACCCAAACTCGCACCCAAGAGAACCTGCAGGAGATGCAACAGAAATTACGCGGGGTGGTGCAATGGTTCCGGGGGATCTTCCAGTAGGATCGCCGTCCCGCTCACGACCCGCACACATACGCACATATACCCAGGCTCCCACACAAATATCTACAAATATCTACGTGTTGGGAGCCTCGCTGTGTTAATCGATACCAAGCATCACATCGCGGCGGGAGAAGGATATCAGGGCTATCCCCAACAATGCCACAAGCAGCGAGAACTGCGCAAAGATAACCACCACCCCTTGCCCACTATACTCACGGCTCATCGTCAGCGCAAAACCGCTAAAAGCAGGCACCAGTGGCCAGCTAAAAATCGTCTGCAAACTCGACAAGATGGTCTTGACCGTCTCCGGGAAGGAGTCAAACACCGGCCCGCTGATGAAGTTATCTGAGAAGGCGATGGCTATCATCCCCAATACAAACAGCCGCCAGCCCGTTGACAGCACAATGGGGGAAAGCAGGAAAAGAAATGAGGCAAAAAGCCCAATATTCAGCAGCAGCGGGATAGACCCAAGCACCCACTCTATGCCGCTCATACTGATACGGTTGAGGAGCTGGGCAGCGACGCTCATCCCGAGATATGTCCCTCCCACGATGATGACCGACGCGTTGTAGAGGCCAATCAGGTAGCCGGTACGGCCCAATCGCCGCGCAATAAAGAGGTAACTCTGTGGGCGGTCACCCAAGTTAATCACCGAAGAGACGGTATAGAGCAGAAGAAGCAACGAAAACACGCTTGTCAATGCGAAAAAGTGGTTGCTTTCAACCCCCCCCGTTTCCCCCTGCATCAGGAAGACGTAGAAAAAAGCACTTGCCGCCCCAATCTCTATCAGAATGCGCCACGAACGCACATACTCTATCACCAAGAAAAGGGTATAGTAGATGATGCGGAACAGTGCGCGTTGTATGCGTATCAACAGGTGTTGCACGACTCCCTGGTTCATGGCTCAGTGGTTTCTCTTTGATTGATATGTTGATTGGTCGTGTGGCTATTCGTATCGTTCGTTGGGTTATTGGCTGATTTATCTGCTGTATGGCGATGATCGTCTGGATGATCGTCTGTTGGTGCTGCTGGTGCTGCTGGTGCTGCTGGTGCTGCTGGTGCTGCTGGTACTGTTGCTGTTCCCCCCGCCGTCGGCTCAGAGGGGGGCACCGGCCGCGATGCGGGCTGATAGGGGGGAGAGAGGTGCGATGATGCCGAAGGATGTTCTTGGTAGGGCGGGAGGTGAGGGGGATGGTGAGCGTGAGAGCGGGTATGGCCAAGCGAAGCCGCCCGCACCGCTTCGAGGTAGGTGTGCTCAAATGGCCGTTCAAGTGGCTCCAACGAGACAATCGTCACTCCAGCATCGATCAGCGTCCGCAAGACGGCCACTTGCAGGTGGTTGTCATTGGGGCGCAGGGTGACAGAACGCGAATCGCATTGCACCGCCGACGAAAGCGCGACCAACTTGGCCTGCACCTCCGCCGGAATCTCATCCACCTCGATGAACACGCTCACGCCCACGCCGCGGGTATGGCTCACATCCATCTCAAAGGCCAGACGGCCACTAATCAACACGCCAACGCGGTCGCACACCCGCTCAATCACTTCAAGGTTGTTGGTGGCCAATAGCACCGTTTGCCCTTGCGAGCAGACATTCGACAGTAAGGAGAGGGCTTCGTGCCGCATTGACTGGTCAAACCCGCTCATCGGCTCGTCTATCAGGAGAACATCGGGGCTTGTCAGAAGCGCTTGGGCTATCCCCACACAGTGGACGTGGTTGTTAGAGAGGTTCATCAACGATTGGTTGGCGGCATGTTCAAGCCCCACCCGCGCCAATTCCTCATCAATGCGTTCTCGCAGGTGTTTGCCACCCATATCGCTCAACCGACCCAGCAATTGCAGATATTGGCGCACGGTATAGCGCAGGTAGTAATGCGGGTGTTCGGGGAGAAAGCCAAGCCGTTGGCGCGCAAGCTGGAGGTGGTCGGAGTTGAAAAGCCGGATTTTGCCAGCCGATGGCCGCAAAAACCCCATCAAGATGTGCATGAGGGTTGATTTTCCTGCGCCGTGCGGCCCCAATAACCCGTAAATACGGCCATGTGGTATCCGCAGCGTCACCCCCCGCAGGGCCATCTTCGCCCCATACGATTTTGAAAGATGTTCTACCTCGATAACATACATCTAGACGGCTATCCACAGATAGATCAACGCGGCAACCCCCGGCAATAATACCCGCCACCAACACAATTGCAGCGCGCCCGGAAGCGCAAGTCGTGGTGTTGCGCCGGTCTGCGAGCGCAGCAAGATGCTGGTAATAAGAAAGAACGTCAAAAAGAGCGCGAATGCCACGAATGGGTTGATGAGCGTGAGCGGTAAGAGTGAAACAAGCGATGCCGCTAATAGTGCCGCCGCCCGGAATGCCCGCACCGCCTGGAAAAAGTGCGCGGTTGGGCGGTCAAGCCCTTGCAACATGCCGCCTGGTATCACACTCTGTTCTGGTGCAAACGACCCCCATCCCACCGCCACGGGAAAGGCAAAGAACGCGGTTAGCAGAAAGAGAAGATGGGCCAATAAGGGCGAATGGTACTGATGATCGAAGATCGCCCAATTGGTGTGTATCGACAGCCCACCAAACAGCGCAACCCATAGCAATGCTCGCCCAACCACCCCGATCTGCGCTTCTCGTATCGTTGCCCGTACGGTTGGCGGCCACCCCGCAAGCAACCCAGGTACCAATGAAAGCAAGAATGCCATTTCAAGGCACCCCCACGCCAAGACCCATAGCCCCGGATCTTCCGAACCGGCGGGCGAGAGCGGGTAAGGGAGGAAGGCAGAGCTGATACACGTCAAGAGCAGGCTGACCCCGATCAGAAACCCCTCAATGCTTATCCACGCCCGCGGGGTGAGGATAGCCTTGATAGATGCACGTGCTTTTCCTGCGCCCTCAGTCACCCCGATATGGAGAATGGCAAGGACGACCATCAGCACGATGCCCGGGTAGAATGCTAATGAAATGAGTGCGTGTCCCATTAGAGGCTCTGGATAGCTTCTAGGATGGCTTCTGGCGTGGGAGGACAACCATCAAGATGCACCCGCGCCCGCACATGCTCAAATGCTTGGATGCCGCCCCTCCCAAAGGGATAGCCATCTATCGAACACCGTCCTATCGCCAACAAAGGAATATCACCCACATCCTGCAGCAGCTTGAGGAAGGGTGCCCGGCTGCCGTGCGTGATGGGGCCGGTCAGCAGCAGTACATCGGCATCTTGTGGCGTCGTCGCCCAATCGATGTTCTTGGCCGCGGTATTGGCGCGTATCGCGGAACAGATTTCGATGTCGCACGCCCCGCACGACCCTGTATTTACCCGATAGACACGTATCATGATTGGAGACTCACAAAGGTCAGCCCGCGAATGACCTCTTGGATCATCACGAGGAAAGGATTTGGATAGAGACCGATAAGCAGACAGACCCCCAACAATAAGAGCACCAAGATGGCAGTCCCTTGCGGTTCGGGGGCCAATGGCCGCGCAGCCGACATATCAATTTCGCCCGTCTCGTCATCCATCAGCATCGGCGTGGGCATGGCAAAGTCGTCGCTCGGCCCCAACAACCGTGCCTTCACCAGCCGGAAGAATGCAAACCCCGCCAGCACGGTAGAGAAGAGGATCAAGAGCAATTCCCACCATCCCGATTGCGACGCGGCTTGGTAGAGCAATATTTTGCTTGCAAAGCCGTTCATCGGCGGGCATCCCAACAACGCCAATCCGCCCCCAATGAATGCTATCCCCGCCACCGGCCATCGGCGGAGTAAGTCTCGCCGCACAACGCCGGGAGGTCGTCCGTCTGGCTGCTCCAAGAGCGCAATGCTCACCATCAGCAGCACGACGATGAGGGCTTGGTTGAGTGCCTCAAAGATAGCGCCGGTCAGCCCAACCAACGACACGGATGATAGTCCATAGAATATCATACCACTATTGTAAATAAGCAGATACCCGATGGTGCGCCGCAACGACGGCTGGTTGATGCTCATAATCGCCGCCAGGACACTCGTCAGCAGCGCCCCCACCCGCAAGAGTACCAGGCCAGATGGATTATCCACCAGCAGCGAGGGGAAGCGTTGGAATGAGATAATCAGCACGATGAGGCTTGTCGTATTGATGATGGCAATCACCAACGAGGAAACGAGTGGCGCGGCATCCTCTACCAAGTCGGGCAGCCACGTGTGGAAGGGAATGAGCGCCAAACGCAACGAAAATCCAGCCGTCAGCAGGGCGAGGATGAGCGGCGCACGGGAAGTCTGCCCCGGCAGCTCGCCTGGACGGTAGATATCTGCCAAGATGAAGCCAAGGTAGATCAACACCCCGGCAATCACCATCAGCATCAGGTATTTGAGCGCAGACGCAATGACACGCGTCTCGACCAACACCCCCGCATTGGCAGGCAAATCGACAATCGCAAGCACCGCCGCAATCCCCACCCATATCAGCAGTAGCGATACGATGAAGGGGTCTTGCAGCAGCAGTATCGCGCAGATGAATGAGAGCACGAGGAGCGTGACGGGAATGAAATTCTCGCCATGGGGGAGATGCCACGTTGCCAGGAACGAAATCACCCCAATGCCGAGAAAGACCAACATAAACAGTCGGTTTAGCTCATTGAGCGACAGCGTCATCCCCAAAAACCGCGATGGCTCTTCAAGCGGCAGTTGGACAACCAACCACATTTGCGTAAAGAGCACCGCCGCCGCGGTGGCAATCACCAGCTCGGTGCGTTTTCGGAGGACAAAACAGCCCGCCGCCATTGAGATAGGGAAGAGGATAAGCAGAAGGTAGAGCATCAGCGGTTATATAATTCGGCGAGTTCAAGAGTTTTGAGACGACCGTAGAGCAGCCCACTGAGATAGGAGACCACCAATGCCAACAATATCGTGATCAGGCTGAGCAGCGCAAGCGGTATCACCCCCACGCCACTCCCGCGCGGGGTGCTCACCACGGCGGTGTAGAGCAGGTCGATGCCGCTTACCGAAAGTAGCAGCCCAAGCCCAATTTTGAGGATATCTCCGGCGGTGGCAAGCGTGAAAAGACCCGTCAGGAGCAGCCAGTAGCAGGCAAAATCAACCCCCGGCGATGGCGCAATCGGGTAGGTGCGGGGCAGGGTGACACTGGCAATCAGCGATAGGATAATCGCCCAAAATGGCAAGACGTAATCGCCCATCTCAAAGGGCTTGATGGCTTGTTGGCGTTGAACAGCACGCGCCGCGCGCCGCAACTCCGCCAGCCCAAACTCATCCAAGTCTTCAAGCCCATACTCGTGGGAGAACGTGATGGCGGTGAGAGCAAGCATCGCGGTGACGGCTATCCCCGTGACAAACTTGACCAACACAATCGTACTCAGGCCAAAGCCAAAGATATGCAGATCGGGGGTGAGGAACTGCTGATGCGCCACGAAGAGTGCCAAGCAGAGGTAGTTGATGAGTAGGGCGGGGATGGTGCGCCGCCAATCGCGGAGCAGCAGAATGGCACCCGCACTACCTGCAATTCCTAGCAAAAGTAGATTGAACGAAATCATGAAACCGTAGACCTTCTTCCCCTACGAAGCATTATAGAGGCCTAAAACGTTTGCGCCATAAGCACGACAAGGCTGACCAACCCAAACAACACCCCCGCAAGATAATACCGTTGCTCAAATGGCGCAAGGAGCATACTCACGCCGTGCTGCAAGAGCATCAGCCCGTCCGTAATCGTGTTGCCAAGCGAAGAGATATGCCCCACCCACGCCACCGGCGTCAGGTGCGAGGCGAGCGTGTCTGGCGTCAGCACCACCGGCACCATATCCTCATCCGAGAGCTTACGGCGCTTCCACGGCAGTATCCACAAGGCAATCCCCATCCCGATAGCTGCCACACACACCACGATACTCCCGATGTGCAGGGTTGAGGACACTGGCAAGACGGTTGGCGAACCTACCACGTCCTGCAGCCACCCGCCCCACGCCAACTGCGGAGCAACACCAAATGTCAAGAGCGGGATGAGGGCGATGAGCGCGGCGACAGAAAGAGCAAGCGCATAGGTGTCGGAGAGGATGGGTGTGCGGATAGGCCCAGTCGAAGCGGTAGAAGCGGGAGATGACGAAGGGGCTGTGGGGTTTTCAGGGCTTGTAGACGACCCTGGTATGTCTGATAAACCGGATAAACCGGATAAACCGGTCGTTGCTTCTCCCATTCCTGTCGTCGCGCCAACAGAACCGCTGACAGAACTACTGACGGCTGCTACAGAGAGTTGGCGGGCTGAGAACCAAAAGCGGCCTAATGGCACCAGATAGGCCAATGCCGCCATCCCCCCAATCGCGAAGAGCACGGGAACAAGCCACGCTGCGCTTTCTACCGCCGCCTTGACCAGCCAATAGCGCGTCCAGAAGCCCCACAGCGGTGGTAGCCCAATGGCCGATATCGCGGCAAACGTCCACAAAATGCCGGGGATGCGCAGATCGGGTAGGGTGGAGGGGCGTTCGGGGAGGGGGTCAGAGATATCGTCATTGCCGACCATATGCTCGTAAATCGCCACCGCCAATGCGCCGACAAGCGTCGTAAGCATGACTTGTAATACCAATGCAGGCGCTGCTAATGCGGCAAATGGCCCTTCCAGCCCCAACGTGCACACCACCATCGCCGATTGGCTACTTGCCTGCCACGCGATGATGCGCCGGAGCCGCGATTCTCGCACCGCCCCCGCCGTACACACGACCATCCCCACGCCGCCCGCCATCAACAAACCAGTTCGCCACCCATCGGGGACAAGCAGCGTCGGGCTGCTGAAAATCGGGCTGAGGATAGGGCCAAGATCCCAGATAAACTGGATCAAGGTGTGCAGTGCGAGGAGTGGGAAGACGATACCATAGAGCAACCCGCCCAACGCCGCCGGAGCCGTCACATAGTCGTCAAAGATGCGGTGAAAAGGTGCACTGCCCATCAACATCAGGCAGGCCAGCAAGATCATCCCCGCCGCCCACCCGGACGGAAGCTCACCACGGTCGAAGCTCGGTTGTACGACGATCATCCCGCCAAGCAGCAAGAGCGTGGCAAGACAGCCCAAAATCATACTCATTGGCAATGTCTCGCTGCGCCGCAGAACACCACTTGCTTGCACCGCGGTGTAACCAGAAAGCACCGCCATTGCCCACGCAAAAGCCATCAACACGCCATCGCTTGTCAGCCCAAAGAGCACCGCCGTAATCGCGATAAGGGTGTAGGCAAAGAGTGAACCGAAGTTGTAGACCGTCGGGGCGAGGGCGAGGGCAAGTGAAAGCAGTGCCAACGACCCGCCAAGCAGCAGCATCAGGGCGAAAGCAAGCATCTCCGGCCCAATCGCCAGGGTGACGGCAATTGGCCGTTGATCGACAATCATCCATGTAAAGGAATAGACCTCTTGGATGCTGCCCTCAAACCGCCCAAGCACCAAAACGACCGCCGATGCAAACGTGGCGCTTGCGGCAATCACCCCAAGGGTGCGGGTCGGCACGACGCGGCTGAGACCAAAGCACGACGCCGACGTAATCAGAAGCAAAATAAATGCGAGAATAACCATCATGGGAAGTTGCTCAACACTCAGAACAGGCGACACAACTATCTGTCGAAAGGGCGATCAAGACCACATCATCGACCATCGCCCCAACGAACAGTGCCCGCGCCAACAGCCGGTCGATCTGCCGCGGCGGATCGATTTTGACCGATGTCAAGCGGCGTCCATCACTTTCCAGGGTATAGCGTACCGTTCCGTGGGGCGACTCCACCGCCGCGCTCGCCGTTCCGACGGGGAGGGCTTCGGGGAGCGGCGTTTTCCACCGCCCGCTTGGCATATCGTGGAGCGCTTGGTCAATCAATTTGACGCTATCAAAGGCCTCAAGGATGAAGACGATCAGCCGCGCATACACATCGCCACCCTCCTCTAGCACGTGGCTGACCGAGAGGTGGCTGTAGGCCGCATACGGCTCCTGCAAGCGCGTATCGCACTCAACCCCCGACGCCCGCGCCAATGGCCCGCACAGCGAAAATTGCTCGACGGCGGTCTTGCCCAATGTCCCGATATCAACCGTCCGCGCAGAGAGCGTGGCATCGCCGGTGATACGCTCAAGCATGTTGGAGAGTTGGCGGTTGAGCTTGGCCAGCAGGACGCGCAATTTGTTGCTCTGTTGCGCGCTCAAATCACGCCGCAGCCCGCCCGGCACACAAATATCTGGGATAATCCGCGACCCGCTCACCAGCAGCATCGCTTGGCGCACACTTTCGCACAACTCTTGCAGGACGGTCGTATAGCTGTGTTGCCCAAGTGTTGTGAAGATATTGACCAATGCATAGAGGTGTGATGCTAGCCGCTCAATCTCCGCCACCACACTCCGCAGGTAGGCCACCCGCCCAACCACCCGCACCTCAAGCAGCGTCTCAAGCGCATGGCAGAAGGCAAGCGCATGAGCATGCGAATCCCGCCCGCAGATACGGGTCACGAGGTGGAGGGCTTGGTCGGCGGGGAGCTGCGAAAGGCGTTCTTCGCAATCCCGTTCGTTATAACCGCCGCGGTAGCTGACATCTACCACTGTGTCGCCCTCAATCGTCAGGACTATTCGTTGTGGCCCGCACCACGCCGAGAAAAACGGGCCGAGCGCTAGCATATAACTCTTCATGCAGACGTTTTCAGAATCTCACTTCTAGGGGAAACACATCCCCCTATCCAAACACGGAGCACCATTGTAGCACAAAACAGGAAGACCCCAAAAAGAACAGGATGAGAAAGCGCACACACGTACTACCCACACAGCAGGTATGCTACAATATGACGTTGGTATTCTCTATACTCTCTTTCCTTATGTGAGAGCAGAAATAAAATCTTATGCGTTCACAACAAGCACAAACAGCTATTCAGAATGAGCAAACGTACATTATGCAGACCTATCTTCGACCAGATGTCGTCTTTGAACGGGGTGAGGGGGCGTTTCTCTACGACACCGAGGGCAATCGCTACCTTGATTTTGTGGCGGGTATTGGGGTCAATGCGCTTGGCTACGGCGACCCCGACGTTCTGCGCGTCATCAACGAACAAGCCAGCCGCCTCATCCACGTCTCCAACCTCTTCCACACGATTCCGGGCGGCACGCTCGCCAAGGAGCTGATAGAGCACAGCCACGGCTTTGATCGCGTTTTTTTCTCCAACAGCGGCGCGGAGGCGATAGAAGGCTCTCTCAAATTAGCACGCAAATATGCGCGTGACTACTATGGCGAGGGCAAGACGACCTTTGTCTCCTTTGAAGGCTCGTTCCATGGCCGTACGATGGGCGCGGTGGCGATCACTTCCCGCGAAGCCTACCGCCTCCCCTTCCACCCCGTGATGCCACATGTCCGCTTCGCCACGCTCAACGATCCGGCTTCTTTCGATGGGGCGATGGGCGATGATGTGTGTGGCGTGGTGGTTGAGCCGGTGCAGGGCGAGGGCGGGCTGAATGTGGCGCAAGGGGAGTTTCTCCGCCACGTCCGCGATGTCTGCACGCGCCACGGCGCATTGATGATTGTGGATGAGATCCAGTGTGGGATGGGCCGCACGGGGACATTATGGGCACATGAGCAGGCTGGTGTCCGACCAGATATCATGACGCTTGCCAAACCGCTTGCGGGTGGCCTACCAATCGGGGCGATTTTGGCGAGCCAAGCCGTCGCTGATAGCTTTGCTCCCGGCAACCACGGCACGACGTTTGGGGGCGGGCCGCTCATCACCGCCGTCGCCAATGTGGTCTTTGGGAAGGTCAAAGAGCCGACGTTCTTGGAGCATGTCCGCCATATCGGGGCTTACCTTGAGCAGCAGCTCCAACAGCTTATCGCCAACCACCCCGACACCATCGTGGAGACGCGTGGACGCGGGTTGATGCGTGGATTGTTGGTCACCAAGCCCGCCACCGATATCCGCCAGGCTTGTTATGAGCAAGGGTTGTTGGTGGCGACAGCCGGGCCAGATGTAGTACGCCTCCTGCCGCCGCTCATCGTTGATGAATCGCATGTCAATGAGGCGATGACGCTGCTTGACCGCGCGCTCCGTGCTGGATAGTGGTGCGTTGCGATGGCGCGGGATGGCCGCAGAATAGCAGCCGACGTGTGTGGGGATGGGGACATAAAAACCCCCACCCCTGCACACATCCTGGGCCTAAAGTCTGAGCCTAGAAGAGAGAATTGACCTCAATAATCTGTTCCCGTTCTGGGCCGACCGACACCACGCTCAACTTTGCGCCGACCAGTTGGCAAAGCCGCGCTAAATAGGCACGTGCCTCTTCTGGCAAATCCTGGAAGTTGCGGATATGGCTGGTTGGGGTTTGCCATCCGGGTACTTCCTCATAGATTGGCTCTACCTTGCTCAGCAGCGCCACCTCGGCAGGCGGATATTCAAGGATCTCGTCGTGGCGGCGGTAGCCGGTGCAGATCTTGATGCGTGGCAACGTATCGAGCACGTCAAGCTTGGTGATGGTGACCGAGTCAATCCCATTAATCTCGGCGGCATAACGGGCCATCACGGCATCGAACCACCCCACCCGGCGATGGCGTCCCGTGGTGGTGCCCACTTCTGCCCACGGCTTGCCTATCTGCCGCAACACTTCTGCATCAGGGTCATCGTTCGATATCTCGGTGGGGAATGGCCCTTCGCCGACGCGGGTGGTATAGGCCTTATACACGCCCATCACCGATTCGATCCGCGTTGGGCCGATGCCGCTGCCTTGACATGCTCCTGCCGCGCCCGGTGGCGAAGAGGTGACATAGGGGTAAGTGCCATGATCGATGTCAAGTAATGTTCCTTGCGCTCCCTCAAGCAGGATGGGAAGATTTTTTTCAAGCGCGCGGTGGATGATAGGGTGCACATCTGCGATATTGTCGGCCAACTGATGGCCATAGTTCAAGAAGCGCAAATAGACATCGTGGAGTGATTGCTGTTTGGCCCCGTAGAGCTTTGTCAAGAGGCGGTTTTTCTCTTCCAACACCGAGCGGAGGCGCTCTAAGAGGGCTTCATCATAGAGCAAATCGCCCATGCGAATGCCGGTGCGCTGCATTTTGTCGGAGTAGCACGGCCCAATACCGCGGCCAGTCGTGCCAATTTTGCCATCTCCGCGGTCTTTCTCTTGGAGTTGGTCTTGCAAAACGTGGTGCGGCATCACGATGTGGGCGCGATTGCTCACAAACAGCTTACTCGTATCGATCCCCTGCTCTTTGAGTGTGGCGATTTCGTTGATGAGCACTTCTGGGTCGATGGCGACGCCATGCCCAATGATGTTGACCGTTTCTGAGTCGAATACGCCGGAGGGGGTGAGGTGCAGTTTGAAGACTCCGCGGTTGTTGACCACCGTATGGCCTGCATTGCTTCCGCCGCCATACCGAATGACCATCCGGGCTTGGTTGGCCATCCAATCAACGATATGTCCCTTGCCTTCGTCTCCCCACTGAGCACCAATTACTGCGACGACAGTCATAAATTCCTAGCCTTTGTGCGGGCTTGGCCGTAGTACGCAAACGTGCGTCTTTGTATACAGCACAAGCCCATAACGGATACCTCGAGTGGTGGCGATTTTTATCTTTTGACCGGCAATCCACCAAACCGGTCGAATGTGCGTCGTTGCACATGATCTCAAAACGCAGATATTATAGCGCAACATAGCACAGAACGCCATATGATTATGACGATTATGATAATTGTAGCATGCGAGAGACGCACATCGTTGCAATCAGAGAGCAATGAGGGGGCAATCTTGGGGTATTCCTGAACCGCCTCATCTTGTGGTATCATGAATAGCATGAGGAAGTCACATTTTGCCACTACAAAGCCCGCAGCCCGAGGGTGTATCGAAACGATAAGCGCAGGCTATGCGTTGGTCAACCGCCATCTCTGGGTATTGGTTATACCGGTTGTTCTCAATCTCTTCCTCTTCTTTGGCCCGCGGCTGTCATTTGCCCCATTCCTGAGCCTTCGGCACGACCAGCTTCGGGTTATCACCGGCTTGCTCACCCCCGATCCACTCCAACAAGAAGAATTGCTCCTAACCATCCAAAACAGCGATATGCGGGTGCCCACAGCGTGGACGAACGTGGTGCCCCTCCTCCCCGACCCGCTCTTGCAGCATCCCCTACCGACTGCAGAATACACGGTGTATATCCGCACGGTGGCGGGGGTGATTGGGGCGGTGGCGGCAGTGAACCTGATTGCGTTGGTGGGGAGCGCGCTCTTCCTCACGATGCTTGCATTTGGTGTTCGCCAGCAGCCAATCTCAATACGCCCTTTTCTCGCAGATGTTGGGCGGACGGTGCTCTTTATTGCCGGATATTTTGTGCTGATTATTGGCGGGGTCTTTCTGATCGTAGGGCCACTGGTGTTCTTTTTCCCCATGGTGGTGCATGTCTTTCCCGACATAACCACGATGGTACCACCTGCCATATTCGTTGGGTGGTTTTGGCTCTATGTCTACACCGCGTTTGCCATTGAGGCGATTGCCCTGCACCGCTTATCCCCCTGGCGAGCGGTTGTGGCGAGCGTGAATGTGGCACAACATTCCTTCCTGCAGACGCTGGGCCTCATCTTGATCAGCTTCTTGATTGTGGTTGGGCTTGGGAGGATATGGGTGGCATTGGGGGTAAGCATGTGGGGAGTATGCGTGGTGTGTTTGGGGAGTAGCTACATTGGGAGCGGGCTTGCGGCAGCACGATTTCTCTTCTACCAGGAACGCGCACCTCAGGATGAGGAAGCAAGTCAGGAAGCAACTCAAGAATCAAGTCAAATAGACAGCTAGACAAGCGAGGGGACATATCTCTCGCAAAAGGATGACACGAATGTCAAATCAATTTCAGGAAAATGGAAATTATGATGCGAGCCAGATAACCGTGCTGGAGGGGCTAGAGGCGGTTCGCCGCCGTCCGGGGATGTACATCGGCCCCACCGATATCAACGGCATCCACCATATGATCCGCGAAGTGGTGGACAACTCGGTTGATGAGGCGTTGGCTGGCATTGCAGACTATATTGAGATTATTATCCACGAAAATGCATCGGTGACGGTGAGCGACAATGGGCGCGGTATCCCCGTTGACACCCACGCCAAGCATCACGTCTCGGCATTGGAGCTTGCCACGACCCGCCTCCATGCCGGTGGTAAGTTTGGCGAGGGTGGCTATAAGGTCTCGTCGGGGCTGCACGGCGTGGGCCTTTCTGTCGTCAACGCGCTGTCGGAGTGGATGCGCGCCGAAGTCCGCCGCCACAACAAGATGTGGGTACAAGAGTATCGTCAAGGCAAGCCCGTCGGGCCACTGCGCGAGGAGGGCGAGGCCGAAGGCACCGGTACGTTGATCAGCTTTTTGCCAGACGAGACTATCTTTAAAGACGGTATCGACTATCGATTCCACGTGTTGGCGCAGCGCTTCCGGGAGATGGCCTACCTCACCAAAGGGTTGCGCTTCCACTTTGAAGACCGGCGCACGCAAGAAGAGGTCAATTTCTACTTTGAGGGCGGGATTGTCTCCTACGTCCGCCACCTCAACAAAGACCGGACAGTATTGCACCGCCAGCCCTTCTACGTCGAGAAGATGGTAGATGATGTGGCGGTCGAGGTGGCGATGCAATACACCAGCTCCTACGACAGCGATTCGGTCTACACCTTCGCCAATAACATTAACAACTACGATGGTGGATCGCATCTGACCGGCTTCCGCACCTCACTCACCCGTGTCGTGAACAACTATGCCCGCAATAAGAACCTGCTGAAGGACAATGAGACCAACCTCACCGGCGACGATGTGCGGGAAGGGCTGACGGCGGTGATTAGCGTTAAGCTGAAAGACCCACAATTTAGCTCGCAGACGAAGGAAAAGCTTGTCAGCACCGAAGCGAGTGGCGCTGTCGCCAACGTGATTGGTGAAGCATTTGCGACGTGGCTTGACGAAAACCCTTCTGATGCCAAGCGCATCATTGAGAAGACGATCCAAGCCGCCCGCACCCGCCTTGCTGTCCAGAAAGTCCGCGAGACGGCCCGCAAGAGCGCAATGGAAGGGTTTTCCCTCCCCGGCAAGCTGGCCGACTGCTCCGATACCAACCCGGAACGGTGCGAATTGCTGGTGGTAGAGGGCGATAGCGCCGGTGGGAGCGTCAAGCAAGGGCGTGATCGGCGGTTTCAGGCGATTTTGCCGCTGCGCGGGAAGATCCTCAACGTCGAGAAGAGCCGCATGGACAAAATGCTCTCCAATGAGGAGGTCAAGGCGATTATCACGGCGATAGGGGCGTCGGTGGGAGAGCAGTTTTCGCTTGAGAAGCTGCGGTATCATCGCATTATCCTGCTCTGCGACGCCGACGTGGATGGAAGCCACATCCGCACCCTGCTGTTGACCTTCTTCTTCCGCTATATGCGCCCGCTCATTGTGCATGGCCATCTCTACATCGCTCTCCCACCGCTCTACCGCATCAAGCACGGCAAAAATCAAACCTATGCCTTTAGCGACCACGAACGCGATAGTTATATCGCCAAACTTCCCGCCAATACCAAGGTCGATATTCAGCGCTACAAAGGCTTAGGCGAGATGAACCCCTCCCAGCTTTGGGAAACAACCATGAACCCCGAAAATCGCATCATCCTGCAGGTGACGCTTGAAGATGCGCAACGCGCCGATGAAACATTTACCATGTTGATGGGCGACCTCGTCGCCCCGCGTCGGCGGTTTATCCAAACGCACGCCGCCGAAGTACGTAACCTCGATATCTAAACTCGATATCTAAAACACAGCTTCGGCAGCAAGGCAGACCGCGGTGGAGATGCGAGGAGAGTCTCCGCCGCGGGGGGAGTGTCGGATGAAATCAGGCTAAACGTCATTGGTGTGGGCTGAATAATGGAGAAGATGTGCAGTGGATAGAGAAAGAGCAATAAAGGATCAGCAAAAACTGCTAGAAACTCACCGCCGATGTCTCGCATACTCGCTCGAACAAAAAGCAACGATGGGTACTCATAACATGTAATACTCGAAATTGAGGGTTGTCGTAAAGAGATCCGCCGCATCAAGCAATGGCTGCGGGAACAGGGGGTGGAGGTTGAGGATCTTCCCGGTGAGGTTGAAGACCTTCCCTATAATTCTGATAGGGAGAGCAATACCGACGAAGAGAATACGGATGAGGAGAAAATAAAAGCTGACACTGATAAGAGGAATACTGATGAGAGATATAGGAACAGCAATACCGATGAGAGAAGTATCAAGAAGAAGCCCGACGGGCAAGGAGATACGGGCTATATGCAAAAGAAAAAATATCGGGAATGGCTAAGTACCCATCCAGTCTTCCTCGCTATCAGCCTCATTGCCGCATTTATTACTACCTACGTGTTCATTGCCCCCATTCTTTTCCCCACAGAACAACCAACATTTGCCTTTGTGCTGGTGGCGAAAGACCGAAACACGGGTCAGCCCATAAGCAACGCCGTGGTGAGACTTGAAGTTGGCAAGAGACCAGCCATCACGGAGCAGGCCGACTCCGGCGGGTACATCAGATTTGTGCTTCCCGAAGCGGATCAAGCCAAGACGGGGAAAGTTGTTGCGACGGCTCCGGGCTATGAAGACCATACACAGGATGTGGACATTGTCGATCATGCAGAGCCTATTGAGATTATGTTGAGGCCAACTGCTCCGCCCGCCCCGCCCGACACACAATGAGGTGGCGGCGGAACTGGCAAATCAACAGATCGCATAGGACGGGCATCACAATCCTCCAGCATCAGAAGAACGGTTATCACGCTCCATGATGCCCGCTCGTTGACACGCACGCAACTGATAAGATGCGATTGCCCTACAGAGATACACACAGAGGCACACAGCATAGTGGTGCGGTGAGAACCCCACTGGGTAGTACGAGATCTATTGGTTGCATCATCCTCTTTGCTTGGGTATAATACCGTATGAGGCGAAAAGCCTCGTGTTCATCAATTCTTCCTGCACATTACCCAAACCAAAGCCAATCCCGATCCAGACGAG
>CAZGLO010000028.1:0-42879 GCA_964526735.1 uncultured Chloroflexaceae bacterium
TGTATGGCCCTCTAGGGTGCGGAGGAGGGTGCCATCCTTGTTCCACAGCTTCACCTCCTTGTAGGAGCCGGAGGCGAGAGTAGTGCCATCGGGCGACCACGCCACGCTATAGACAGAAGAGGAATAGCCCTCAAGGGTGCGGAGGAGGGTGCCATCCTTGTTCCACAGCTTCACCGTCTTATCATAAGAGCCGGAGGCGAGGGTGGTACCATCGGGCGACCACGTCACGCTTAAGACCCAGTGTGTATGGCCCTCTAGGGTGCGGAGGAGGGTGCCATCCTTGTTCCACAGCTTCACCGTGTTATCCCAAGAGCCGGAGGCGAGGGTGGTGCCATCGGGCGACCACGCCACGCTTCTGACCCAGTGTGTATGGCCCTCAAGGGTGCGGAGGAGGGTGCCATCCTTGTTCCACAGCTTCACCGTCTCATCCCTTGAGCCGGAGGCGAGGGTGGTACCATCGGGCGACCACGCCACGCTTCTGACATTGCCTGTATGGCCCTCAAGGGTGCGGAACAAACTCATCTTGGCAGGATCTGTCACCCTTCTTGTTCTCACAGGCGATGTTGCTTTGAGAGGAGCATTTACAGGGGTAGTTGGTGGTAGGACGGGTTGTGGTATGATACCCACCAACGCATGCTCAAATGCGACTGCATCTTCAAAGCGATTTTGGGGATGTATAGCCAATGCTTTGACCAACGCATCGGACATATGCGTTGATATCCGGGGGTTGAGTTGGTTCGGAGGAAGAAGTGGGTCTGTACCTGCAGTGACGCGGTCTGTGACCACGACGGGCGGTTGTCCGGTCAGGAGGTGGTAGAAGGTTGCCCCCAAGCTATAGATGTCGCTCTGTGGCGAGGTGTGTACGTTTGTTTCCCCCCACTGCTCAAGCGGTGCGTAGGCGAGGGTCAGCCCCATGCGAGAGCTACGGGTCGCTCCGGTACCTTGCTTCAGGAGGCCAAAATCGACCAGCTTGATAAGCCCTTCTGGTGTGAGACGGATGTTGTCTGGCTTGATGTCACGGTGGATGAGGGGAGGATCTTGGCTATGCAGGTAGGCCAATACATTACAGACCTGTACCGCATAGCCCATCACCTGCGCCTCTGCTAACGGCTGATGTTTCCGTTTTTTAAAAACATCAAATAGGCTCAGACCAGGGATAACCTCCATGACCAAATAGCCATTGCCCTGCTCCTCAAACATCTCGTAGTAGTGGGGAAGGTGGTCGTGGCTCAAACGGTGTAGGACGGTAAACTCACTCTGAAATGTGCGAATATTTCTGGGGTCAAAGGACTGTTTAAGCGCAACACGCTTGTTTGTACGGGTATCTTCGGCAAAATAAACAGCCCCAAACCCTCCATAGCCAATCACATCGATGACGCGGTAGGCCCCAATGTGCATCCCTGGGTCGTGGAGTTCTAAACCATAACGAAGCGACATCCCACATTTTCGGCATTGTTTGGCACTGCTGAGGTTTTTGGCTCCACACCCGGAACCATTCCGTTGGTCGAGGCAAATTATCATAACACGCATCCTTATACTCACACTCTTGTGCCCCATTATACCACTTTGGAGGCGGGGTGGGCCAGTTGACACCGCTCTACTGCTCTATGGATATATTGGACAGCAACCTCCTCCCGTGCTACACTGAATGCAAAGATGTTCTCATTTTAGAGCGAAAGGAACCGGCGTGTCGCAACAAACGAATGATCTCCGCCGCCTCGGGTTCTACCTACTCCTCGGAGTGGTGGCCGGAACCGGCGTGCGTTACTATATAGGTGCCCGCAACCGCGCATACCAGGCGCTGCCCACGCAGCCGCTCCTCGACTGGAACGAAGCCCGCCGTGTGGCCTTGCTTGTTGCCCGTTCAGAGCGTGCCCCGCTGCACAACCGCGCAATGCGTCAAGAGCAATACACTCGGTTGGTCAAGCAGAGCGAACCGCTGATTTCCGATTATCTTGGGGTTTCGCTGCCGCACCCTATCACCGAAGTGCGCGTGATGGATCGTGCCGAATGGCTTGAGGCCAACTTTACCTCGTTTGAGAAGCTGCTCAAGCCGGTTGAGGAGATGTATCGCAAGCATAAGAAGCACCCGGGCCTATCGACGATCTTGCTGGGGAGTACGAAAGAGCGGGTGGTTGGCGCGCAAATGGGGTTGTTGTTGGGGTTTTTGGGCAAGCGCGTGTTGGGGCAGTATGACCTGAGCCTGCTCTCGCCCGATCCGGGCGCGCGCGGGGCGCTCTACTACGTGGAGCCGAATATCTCCCGTGTCCAGACGCAGCTTGGCCTCAACGATGAAGATTTCCGGCTGTGGATTGCCCTCCACGAGACGACCCACGCCTTTGAGTTTGAGGCATATCCGTGGGTGCGTGAGCATTTCCACCAACTCCTGCAGTGCTACCTCGAATCGATTGAGACACGGCTCGATAGCTTTGGAGATGGCGTGGGGGCGTTGGTCAAGCAGACACTGCAGGGCCAGAAAGAGCAAACGAAACGACATTGGTTTGAGTTGCTCCTCAGCCCAGAGCAACGGGGTGTTTTTGAGCAGATACAAGCGCTGATGTCGTTGGTTGAGGGCTATAGCAACCACATTATGAACGCCATCGGCAGCCAACTCCTCCCCTCCTTCCAGCACATTGAGACGCGGATGGCTGAACGCCAACAATCAAAGACGCTCATTGAGCAGATCTTCTACCGCGTCACGGGGATGGATCTGAAGTTGGCGCAATATCAGCAGGGCGAGACGTTCGTCAACACGGTGGTAAAGGAACGGGGGATTGGCTTTGCCTCCCGGGTGTGGGAATGCGCCGACAACCTGCCCACCCTCAGCGAGATCCGCGCGCCGCACGACTGGATCGCCCGGATGGACGCATCAGGCAGATAGCATTATTCAGGAGCAAACAACGCCCGCCACCAACGCAACCAATTTGGCTCATCGGGGATAGGAAGAGTAGGATAATCAGGGTCATCGGGAGCGGGGGTGGCGGTTGGAATGATGAATTGTGGCAGGACGACGGTGTCGCCTTCGCGGGCATAACCAAGCTGTTCGCGGGCGACCCGCTCAACATACACATCCGACTCAACATATGACACCGCCCCCTCCAGCTCTTGCGTCGATGCTTCTAACAGAGCCACTTCGGTGGCCAGCTCAATGCGTTCCGCCTCAAGCTGCGTACTGCGCACCATCTGGCGGACAAAGTTGATCATCAGCGAGAGCGTAATGATGACCAAGAGCAGCATCAAGAGGTGCATCCCACTGCGTTTGAGCGGGATATGGGAAGCAATTGAAGGGAGATGTGAGAGATGGCGCTGGAGGGGAGAAAAAACACGATCCAACGACCACGCGGGCATCCTTCCCCGGAGCCTCCGTGCTGCTGATGACTGCTTGCGCTTAGGTTTGGGCATAGGGATGGGTTACGGGGAAGCCACGTGGGTAGTGTGACAGTATGACCGATTTCGCTAATGGATCGCTACTGATCTATTGGCGACCTGTTGTCGACCTATGTCGATCTATTGCGGGAAATTGCCATCCATCTCTTGCGGCGCTTCGAGCAGCAATGGCTCTTCCGAACTGGTGGTCATTTCGCTTTGGCCGCGGAACAACCCGCCCGGCTCGATATGCAGTTTGCCGGTGGCGATATCTCCCCACAGCTTGCCAGTCGGAGAAATTTCCAAATTTTCGGCAGCCATAATTTCGCCCTTGACTGCCCCAGAGATATGGACGTTCTGCGCTTTGATGGTTGCAATGACGCGGCCCGTCTCGCCAATAATGAGGTTCCCAAGGATCTCAATATCGCCTTCCATCGAGCCATCAATCCGCACATTGCCATCGGACGAGAGCGTCCCGACAAAACGGGTGTTGACACCTATCACCGTCTCTGGCTTGCTCGTCACGACCGGCGACGGTGCCGCTGGTTTTTTTCCTGAACCAAACATGAAAACTTTCCTGCCTCACTGGTTCTTCTTCTTGTGCTTCGACGATACTTCTCTCAAATAAACGGAAATCACGTTGCGTAGCGTCAAGAAGTGCGAGGTTTGTTCAAAAACGGATACCATACGTTGTCCTGTGAAGTCCACAGCCCAAAAAAATCCGTTTCGTAGTGAAGTATAGCACGCATTGATTATGCAGTCAATGCAGCTTAAGCCAATACCCCCACTCCTATCGCGCTCAAAACTGTCCAATACCGACGCATTACCACGTGATTACTGCGTTTTCTCTACCCACACCACCCGATACACCCGCCCATTCCAATCATCACTCACATAGAGCGCGCCATCTGCCCCAACAGTCACCCCCGCCGGACGCCCCCACGCCCGATTGCAAGGCTGGTCGGGGTTGTCTTGAAAGCCCGTGACAAAATCTGTTTGCCCGGTTGGCATCTGATCCTCCACCGCTATCTGCACCACCTTGCAGGGCGCGGGCGGGGTGCGGTTCCACGAGCCGTGCAGCGCCTCAAAGATATCACCGTGGTCATCATCGGGGAAGTGTGCGTGGTCATAGCGCGTCATCCCAATGGGAGCAGAGTGGGCAAGGACGGTATACAGCGCTGGAATGGTCTCATCGCACGAAAACCCCTCTGGCATATCGGGCACATCGCGGCTTGGGTCGGCGACCGGCTCATACGGGCCGGGGCCGGGGGCAAGGCTGCCATCAGGGTGCTCACTTGTGCAGAAGGGCCACCCATAATGTTCCCCCTTCTCAACCGCAATAATCGCCTCTTCAAGCGGTTTGTCGTTCTTGACTTCGTTGTCGATCATCTGGTCGCGGCCATTGTGATTCGCCCACAATTGCCCATCTGGCAAGAACAGGAAGTCAATGCTATTACGAAGCCCTTCCGCCCACACTGGTCGTCGCAATGTGTCATCCGCGTCGGCGAAGGGGTTGTCATCGGGGATCGTCCCATCGACATTGAACCGCATAATGGTTGCCCGACGGGGGTCGTCCTCTATGCAGACGTTGCACGTGCTCCCTGCCGACACATACATCTTGCCATCGGGGCCGAAGTGGAGCGTGCGTGAGCTATGACCGCCCCCGCTTGGCAAGGGCACGATTTCCTCATGCTGCTCAAAGATGCCATCGTTATTGTCATCGCAGTGGCGCGAGATTTGATCATCTTCCGCGACGTACAGACACCCCTCGTACCACTCCAGCGAATGTGGCCGGTAGAGGTCTTCCAAGACGGTCTCATTGCCATCTGCCCGCCCATCGCCATCGTTATCCGGCAGCCGGGTGATACGCCCACCACTCCGCTCGGCAACGTAGAGCGCGCCATCAGGCCCCACCGTCATCAAACGAGGGCGCTCAAGCCCAGAGGTAAACTCCCGTATCGCAAACCCTTCTGGCACGCTTAGCTGCTTTGATACGCTGTCTTCCGGCGGCAAGGGGAGAGATGCAGCCTGGGTCGGCGTAGTAGGCTTCGTTGTTGGCTTGTCTTCGGTTGAAGTTTCGCCCGTCACTGCTTGCTGCTGCGTTGGAGTGGGAAGAGCAGCCGTTGGGATGACCGCGGTCGTGCGGGGGGGCGAGAGCGGGTTGAGGTTGGGCAGGTAGGGCATAACCATACGTGCATAGCCTTGTGACCAGTACCACCCCACCGAAAAGAAGATTGCTAATATCAGCACCATTCGCAATATAGTGCGTTGTTTGGGTGACACTATCCTGCCCTCCTTGATCTATCTTGCGTCACGTCTATCTTGAACATCTATCTTGCCCATTCTCGCCCTACAGGCAGCCATCGCATACCCCGTCACGTCGTTGTGGGTCGGGGTACGCGCCACCGCCGCCACAGGAGTGCTATCCCGCCGCGGTGGTAGACTGCCCACTCCACAAGCAGCACGATCAATGCCAAGGCTGCCAGCCACCGCCACAACTCATCTTTCCCCACCCGCTCCTCAGTCACGGCAGTCTGGAGGCCGCTGACCTGCGAGATGGCGAGGTCGGCTTTGGGGGTGATATTCGACTCGGTGGGGCTGAAAAGGTTCACGGCATAGCGATATCGTGCTTGCAACTGGTCATCTTGGAACAGCTCAACCGTGTAGATGCCTAGCATATCGGTGTCGGCATAGACAAGCTGGTTATTCTCAATGCGCAACGGCTTTTGTTGGCTCAAAAGCTCCTCGCGGCTACTCAACTGCTTGCCGGACGGCAGCGTGAGGCGCACATCGGTGATAGCAGGGTCAATGCGCATCGCCAATGGCTGGCCGGGCGCGAGTTGAGCCGCTTCGGCCCCGCTCCCCGGCACCAGGTAGCTGACCAGGTTCGATAGCAGCAGCGGAAAGGCCACCTGCAACGGCAAATCCGATTGGTGGAGGGCGAAGGAGAGGATCGCAATCCGCCGTCCATCCCGCTCCCCGACGGCCAATAGCGGGGCAAGCTCGCTCTCTACCGCCACCCGTGCCCAACTTCCGACCGAGAGCTTCAGGCTTTGGAGGATGCTGACATCGCGGAGGCTCACATTGCGGAGGAGTGGCTCATCGCTGGCGACTGGCCGCAGTGTGGGGAAATCAATCGTCCCCGTCACCGAAAAGAAGTCTGTACTGCGTGGCGGGGCGATGAAGAAGAGATTTCCCTCTGGCAACTGCGGTGGCACCACCCCATCGAAGACTGTCAGGGGGTATTGTGCTGATGTGAGGGTGGCGAGGGTGGCCGTGGCAGTTGATACGTGGGTGACACTCACACCCGGCAGCAGGTCGAGGCCGGTGGTGAGAAAGCGATTTCCCGGCCCCACCACCCGGATATTGATTTCATCCGTCGCCGTGCTGACTGCCCACGCCCGGTCATCAAGCGGCAGGAAGTCGTCGGGGTCTTCGCTAAGCCGCGCCTCTGCCACGCCCACCTCCGCCGGTATTTCGGCCACGATATTGCGCTCTTGCTGGGGCTGCAGCACGATGTTGTAGGCATTGAAGAGCACACCGTCAAGGTAGATATCCAGACGGCGCTGCACGATGCTCTCGCCATAGTTTATCGCCTGCGCAAAGAGTGTTTGGCCTGCGGCGTTGGGCTGTAGGGAGAATGCACTGATACCCACATTACCCCTGCTCTCGCCAACGGGGAAATAGCGCACGGTGGCGGGCATCGTAAGCTCTTCAGGGATGTGGACGTTGCCATCGGAGATGATAGCCACCTCGCTCTGGTCTTCCCGCGTCGCCAACGATGCCGCAAGCGCAAGCGGTTGTGACAGGTCGCTCCCGCCGCCGTAGCGCAGGGTGATGCTTTCTATCGCTTCCTGCAGCCGTCGTTGGTCGCCCATCGCCGACACGGGCACGTCCATCTCCCCGCCTGCCGCAATGACCGTCGCTTGACCATCGTCAGGCAGTTGGCGGATGAGGTCGAGGGCTTGTTCCTTCGCCGCCGCCAGCCGCGATTGTGCGATATCAGTTGCGCCCATACTCGCCGAACGATCGATGATGAGGATGAGGTTGCGTCCAGCAATGCCGTGTGTCCACAGGAAGGGCCGCGCCAACGCAAATACAAGCAGGAGCAGGGCAAGCAACTGCAGGAAGAGGAGTAGATTGGGGGTGAGCCGCTGCCACGGCGCATTCGCCTCCACATCGCGGACAAGCTGCCGCCATAGGAAGGTTGAAGAGATAGGTAGGTCAGCGCGGCGCAGTTTGAGCACATACATCGCCACGATTGGAATGGCGATGGTCAGCCCAAGCAGGGCAAGTGGAGCGAGAAATGGCATAGGAAACGCCCAAAACTAGCGATCTAGCAATCTAGAATGATCAAAAGAGGCCAAGGAACTTTTTCCGCTTTGCGCCAAGGCGGCCCGGGTCAACCCGATCATCCCACGCCGTCTTGCCATCGTAGAGCGCCTTGCTGAGAACAGTGTTTTGCAATTCCGCGCCGCGGAAATCTACACCACGGATGTCGGCTTCGCTGAATGTCGCGTCAGTAAGCGTTGCGTCGCGCAGGATGGCGTCAGTGAGGTCTACTTGCGCCAACCACGCCTCGCGGAGGTTCGCCTCGGCAAGGTTCACCCCTACCATACTTGCGCCTTGGAGGTTGGCCCCCTGTAGATCGGCCCGCTGCAAGGTCACCCCTGCCAGGTTGACCTCAAAGAGGACGGCATTGCGCAATGTCGCGCCAGAGAGATTGACGCCTTTGAGGTCAGTGCCGGTTAAATCGGCTTCACGCAGGTTGACATCGCTCAAATCGGTTTTGGTGCGCTCTGTGCCGCTCAAATCCACCCCGATCAGCGTTGCCCCGCTCAAATCGGCTCCACTCAAGTTGGCGCTTGAGAAGTTGGCATTACTCAAGTTGGCGTGGCTGAGGTTGGCGCGTTTGAGCATCACCCCAAGGAAATTGGCATTTTGTAGGCGGGCGTGGCTCAAATTGGCCCCGCTCAAATCGGCGACCACGTCGGAGAACCGCTTGGTCGTATCATCCCACACCCGCTCCTCGCCACTCAGATCGGCGTCGGTAAGGTTGGCCTGCGAGAGGTCTGCGCCGGTGAGGATGGCTCCACGAAGTACGGCCTGCGAGAGGTTGGCGTTGGAGAGGTTGGCCCACCCAAGATCGGCCACGCCCCGCACCCAATCTTGCGTTTCGCCCTGCACCACGCCAGCTATACCACTCAAATCGGCTGAAGAGAGGTTGGTGTTGCTAAGGTTCGCCCCATTGAAGTTGGCACCACGTAGGGTTGCTCCAGCGAGGTTGAGGCCAGAGAGATCCATCTCCCGAAAGTCGTAGCCGGAGAGGTCGAGCGCAGTAGGGCGGGCGGCGATCATCTCCTCAAGTTCTTGGCGAGTTATGGTTGGCATTGCATATTTCTTTCCCGTACTATCTTTTCCAGAAGAGGTACCACGGCTTGCGCTTCTCTCTGATGGCCCCGCGCCACACCGGATCGAAGGCATCATCCCAGCGGGTGCGCTCATTGTAGATGGCATTGCTAAGGAGCGTCTCTCGCAAATCGGCCCCGCGCAAATCGGCCCCGCACAGGTTCGACCACCGCAGGTCAGAGTCGCGGAAACTGGCTTCACGGAGGTCGGCGTCGCGGAAGTCATACTCTGTCCCGCCAAGCCCCGCCGCAGCACGTACCTCCCGCATGTTGACGTTACGCAGGTCGGCCCCGCGGAAGATGACGCGGTGGTGGAAGCCCCGCAAATCGGCCCCGCGGAAGTTTGCCTTCGTACAATCGACGTTCTTCAATGTGGCCATGCCAAGATGGGCCTCGCTAAAGTTGGCTCCTTGCGCATCTGCCCCGTCTATGATGGCCATACTTAGGATGGCGCGGCTCAGATTGACGTTCTTCAGGACGCACAACTGCATATCAGCTTCACTAAGGTCAGCATGACTTAGATCCGACCCCTCAAAATTGACCTCACGGGCGCGGATATGCTTCAAAATTGTGCCTGTCATCTTGGCTCTGCGGACATCAGCACCGTGCAGCGTGGCGAGGTTGAGGGTGGCTTCGCTGAGGTTCGCCCCCGCCAACACCGCCTCTCGCAAATCGGCCCCCTGCAGGTAGATACCACGCATATCGGCATTGGTGAAGTTGGCGCGGTGAAGGCCAGAACGGCTCAAATTCGCCCAACAGAGTTTGGCGCGCGTCAGGACTGACCCACTCAACTTGGCCCCCACCAGCGTTGAGCGGGTTAAGTCGGTTTCGGTCAGGTTGGCCTTGTCAAGCCAAATGTCACTCATATGGATGCTTGACAGATCGAGGCCGCTGAGGTTTTGCCCGCCAAGCTCTCGCACACGGGTGGCCCCTTGCAGCTCGATAAGCCGTTCGATTTGTTCACGGGTGATTAATGGGGATTGTGGGGATTGTCTCCATGCCATAACTACCGTTTTCCTCAGCTCTCAGTACAATAGATACGTTGGAATGGTGCATCGCCACGGGTCGCGCGGGCTTGCAATTCGGCAATCGCCGCCACCACGGCCTGATGAGAGTCGGGTTCGTCCTGCTCTATGCCGCGCATCGCATATTCCTCCTCATCAAGGACAAGGATCTCTTGGCGGTCGGGCGGAACAAACACATCAATCTCAAGGTCTTCCGACTCAATTTCGGTGTCAGAGATGATGGCAGGCCGCGTGATATTGCAATACCACCCCTTCAAGCCCCCGTCGGGCGTGCACAACTGGTAGACATTATACCAACGATCCGTATAGAAGTATTCATAGAGCACATCCCCCGGCGCAAACGTCACATACCCCATATCGACGTAGTTGTAGGGCCAGACGGCGCGGATCACGATCCACGTCTCATCCCGCTCCACCACCTCCGCCTGGTAGGTGACGACTTTATCCTTGAGCGGCTTGAGCAGCCGGACGTTGATTGTAGAGGTGGCGGGAGGCGTGGTAGGTGTTTCTGTCATGCGTCATCCTTTCCTTGGTGCTCTTGGGTGTATGCCTGGTCGGTACGCTCTCACTCTGTGTACTCACGATAGCCTTCTCTCTGCCCGCCGTGGCGCACATATGAGAGCACAATATCCTCAATAGGCGTGGCGGTGTTGACAAAGAGATAGGTAATCCCCCGACGGTGGCAGAACGACTCCACCTCTTGCCGCCATGCTGCCAGCCGCTCACGGTAGAGCGATATCGCATTGGTGCCCGCGGTTATCTCAACCGTCCGCCCGCCCTCGCTATCTATCAGCCGCGCATCGCCCTCTATCTGCGGGGAGATTTCTTGCGGGGCGAGGATGTGTATCAACACAACATCGAAGGCAGAGCGCGAGGTGGAGGTGAGCATCTGCAAACTCTCCTTCCATTGGGGGTCGAAGAGGTCGGAGCAGAGAAAAAGTGGCCCAGGAGTGCGCGTGGTGTGGGCGATGCGGGTGCAGGCTGCGAATAGCCCATTGCCTTCGCCACCCGCGGCAGAGATGGTTTGCAGGAAGGAGAAGAATGGCCAGACGCCGCGCTTGCCGCGCACCGGCGTCATGGTATGGTAGCTTGGTTTATCTTTCCCTTCTTCCCCGCCGCCGAACGCCACCGCCCCAACGCGGTCAAGGCCATTGAGTGCGAGATAGCCAAATGCCCCCGCCAACTGACGTGCGGTCTGCAGCTTGTTGGGTTCTCCCCAATCCATAGAGCGGCTGCTATCGACCAGAAAGCGGAATGTTAGTTCCTCTTCGGCGACAAACAGCTTGACAAAGATGCGTTCAATGCGGGCGTAGAGGTTCCAGTCAATGCGGCGAAAGTCATCGCCGGGGGTGTAGGGGCGGAAATCGGCAAATTCAACAGAAGAACCGTGATGCGGACTGCGCCGCTCGCCCTGCATATCGCCCGCCATCGCGCGGCGGATGATGATCGATAGGCGGTCGAGAAGACGTAAGAAGGCGGTATCGAGGAGCGGTTCCACGGCCATATATTGGGCCTCAAAGATACGTTACAGGTACTCTCGCTGCGAAACACGACGCCGCCATTGGTTCTTGACCTCGATAGGCGAGCCTTCACTCACCAGGAAATCAAGCAGCGTGCGGCTAAAGGTGGTCGTGTTCTCCAAAAACGGGAAGTGGTTTGTCCCCCGGAAGATGATCAACTGGTGCGGATGTTCATGATCGTCGTTGTTGAGGAATTTGGCGTGCTCTGGCGATACAATGGCATCTTTTTCGCCATAACTCACCAGCACAGGTATAGAGTCGTCAAGCGTGCGCAGGGTGGGGCGCAAGTCAGTATTCAGCACCGACGACTGGATACTTGAGACAATCTGTTCGCTGAGGCTGTCGGTATCTTCATACAGCTCTTGCTGGATCTCCTCGTCGTCAATGGGGACTTGGCGCACCAGCTTCGACCAAGTGTTGGTGGGGTTGGTGTGACCCAAAAGGCGCGAAAACGTCCCGCCTTTCACCACGTCTTGCAAAATAGAGCCGTCTAGCGGGGTGGAGACGAGCATGAGTTTGGAGAAGAGTTCAGGGTGCTCCTTGGCCGCGCGGATGGCGACCATGCCGCCAAGCCCATGACCAACCAGCGTTACCTTAGAGGGAATACTGAGTGTCGCAATAAATTGGCATAGCATCTCAACGCAGGTTGAGATAGCAAGACTGTCAAAGTTTCGATCAGACTCGCCAAAGCCCCAGAAATCTAGCGCATAGGTGCGGCAGCGTACAGAGACTTGATCCATCGTGGAGACCCAGTAGCGCCACGACCCAACCCAGCTATGCAAGAAGATGACTGGTTGTCCGCGTCCAAAGACTTCGTAGTGGACTAGTCGATTGTCTAGATATAATGCGCTCACTCGTGTTCCCAATATCTTTCGTGTGATGTCTCTTTGTCCGCCAGTGGTGTAAGTATGTGGCTTAGCCCTCACCGACTTCCTGGCTTTGTTCGCCTTGAGCGTGTTCTTGTTCTAGATCCTGCTCTTGGCCTTACTCTTGGCCCTTTGGTTTTGGTCTTGGTCTTGGTTTTGGTCTTGGCCTTGCTCTTCCTTTATTTGCTGTTCAAGTGGAACAATAAAGGAGAAGGTACTGCCTTTATTCACCTCACTCTCTACCCACAGCGCGCCGCCATGCTGTTCTACAAGGCTCTTGGTGATAGAAAGCCCAAGCCCCGACCCGCTCACCTTGTCGCGGAGGGGGTTATCTGCGCGGTAGAAGGGGCTAAAGAGGTTCTTCATCTGAGCCTGATCCAGCCCGACTCCCGTATCTTCCACATCGACTTGGAGCATATCAGACGGGGTGATAAAAGCACGTACGGTGATTGTCCCTTCGGGGTAGGTATACTTGACGGCGTTGGAGTAGAGATTGAGCATAATTTGGTGAAGCCGTCGTTTGTCGGCGATAATCGTCGGCAAATCCTCCTGGATATCGATATTGACATGCTGCCGGTTGTTCTTGACTTCCATCGCCATCACGGCCACGACCCCATCGATAATCTCTCTCACATCTACCTCTTTAAACTCGAGACTGACGCGGTTGGATTCGATGCGGGAAAGCTCCAACAGTTCTTCAATCAAGTCTGTCAATTGGTCGGCGTTCTTCTTGATGACTTGCAGATACTCTTTCTGTATGTCGTTGACCGGCCCACTTGACCCCAATCGCAGGACATCTGCATAACCACGAATTGACGTGATTGGCGTGCGGAATTCGTGAGAGACCTTGGAGACAAAGTCTTTTTTGGCTTGATCCAGCTCAATCTCGCGGGTGATGTCGCGGAAGACCGCCACATTGCCATAATTGCGGTCGTTTTTCTCAATGACTGGTGCAACACTCATCGCCACCGTCTGCGATGGGTCATCAAAACCGAAAGAGGTGGTATGAGGCTTTTCTTGTTGGGCCACGCGCTTCAGTGACTCTTGAAGGTTATTATACAGTTTTGATGAACGTTTCTTGCGATACTCGGTATCGCCGTAGTCGGCCAACATCTCCAGGGGATGCATCAAGAGTTCCTTACCCGTGATGCTCAGGATATGTTCTGCTGCCCAATTGACCAAGGTGATCTTGTTTTCATTATCGAGTACAATGACGCCTTCAGTCAAGCTCTGGAGGATAGCGTGGCTCTTACTATTTTCCTCTTTCTGCCGGTCGAGCAGCTCCGAGAGCCGCAATGCGATCTCATTGATGTAGTCGTAGAGCTGGGCTTTGTGCAAGGCAATCGCCACCTCGTTGGCGATGGTCGCCAGGAACCGCACCTGCGATTCGGTAAAGTAGCCGACCTCTGGGCTGGTAAAGATAATCACCCCGATAGTGGATTCGCTTGTCATCAGCGGCGCAGCCACCACCGACCGCACCTCATCCGCCCGTCCGGCCTCGACCACCCACCGATTATCGGCGCGCACATCGTCAATGCGAACGGCTTGTTGATGTTGTATCACCCAGCCCACAAGCCCGTCTCCATTGCCAGAGCCGAACGAGATTGGGTAGTCGGCGCTATGTACGACACCCTGCTCTTGCAGCACCGCACGGCAGACGATCTGGGTGCTCTCCATCTCTTGCATCATAATCGACCCACGAGAAACATTGAGGTTGGTTGAGGCTATCTTCAGCGTCCGGTTGATGATCTCTCGCAGGTCGAGCGACGACGCCAATTCAAGCGTGATTGAGTGCAGCGTTTCAAGATATTCCTTCTCTTGAACAAGTTGCTCATTTGCTTGCTCAAGCTCTGCCGTACGCTCTCCCACGCGACATTCAAGGTTCGCGGCGAGGTTGCGTATCTCCTCAAACAACCGACCATTTTCCAGCGCGATAGACGCCCACGAGGCGATGGTTGAGAGCAGGTGAATATCGTATGAGGTG
The DNA here is from genome assembly GCA_964526735.1 of uncultured Chloroflexaceae bacterium. Lineage (GTDB taxonomy): Bacteria > Chloroflexota > Chloroflexia > Chloroflexales > Chloroflexaceae > JAAUSY01. The sequence continues at coordinate 14,170 of CAZGLO010000028.1, forward strand.
TAGGCCTGGTTATGACTATAGTCTTGAATGCCCATCACCCCAACAACCTTGTTGGAGGCAATCATCGGCACCCCAAGCCACGACCGAGGGTGATTGAAATCGGTATCGATTTGCCCGATCTCTTCACTCAGCTCAATAATCTCGGTATCCCATCCACCTTGTTGGAGGTCGTTGCCTTGCAGCAACACCGGCTCACGCTTATGGATAACCTGTCGGGTGAGCAGCACGGTCAAGAGGTAATATCCGGCACTATTGGCTTGTCTTGCAGCCTTAATCTTGCCCTCACTCTTGACACACGTGTTGTGCAGGTCGATCTTTTCCCCTTGGATATAGAAGATAGGGAAGCAAATTTCGCGTGTTTCCTGCTTAATCAGGGCGATGTAGAAGTTTGCCGTATTGAGCAACCGGCTTGCTTGGTCGTAGATCAATTTGGGAAGGTCTTCAAGCCGTACGGTGGCGCTCAACGCCTGGCCAATCTCATTGAACGTCGCCAGCTCTTCAATGCGCCGTTCGTGTTCTTGGAAGAGGCGGACATTGGCGATTGTCACCGCGATTTGGTTCGCCACGGCGATCAGAAACCGCAAGTGGTCATCATCGAAACCGTTGGGCTGGTAGCTCTGGATGTTGATCACCCCTATCACCGAGTCGTTGGAGATAATGGGGGTGACTAAGAACGACTCCAACTTGCTCGACCGCGGATGGCGGATGCCAGATTGTGCCGAACGGACATCGAACACCGAAAACCCAAACCCATTGATGCCCATCTGCTCACATTGGGCAGCAGAGTGCAACAGGAGCGGTTGTCGGTTGCGGATAGCCCATCCACTTGAGCTATTGCCAAGCGGGCTTGGATCAATATGAAGCCGTTGCCCATTGTCGTAGCAGATGGGGTAGGACAACATGCCAGTATGCTCATCGTAGAGGCCAATGAGCGATGTACTTACATCTACCACTTGGGCAAGCTCATGGTGCAGCCGTTCGAGCACCGCTTGCAAATCAAGCGTCGAAGAGATAGCCGTGCCAATGTCTTTGAGCGCGGTAATCTCACGCAATCGGCGGTCGCGGTCGCTGAAGAGCCGCGCATTGGCGATGGCGACGGCAGCCTGCCCAGCGACGGTCGAGAGAAACCGCTTATCATCTTCGGTATATGCAAAGGGGATGTTGCTCTGGACATTGATAATGCCCAATATCTCCCGCCCATGCACAATCGGTACTCCCAGCCACGATTCCGGCTCTGTAGACAACCGGCTCGTGGGCGAGAGAAGAATATCTTTCCCACTCCGCTGTTGACGAAACTCCATGATCGATTTCATCGTTTGGAGGAGGAGCGATTTGCCTTCAAGCACGACGTAGTCAGACAACCCTTTTCCATCAAGTCCCACCATCATAGAGCTAAGCGCCACCGTGCCACCATCGCTGACCACCCGCTTTTGGATGACCGGCGTCTGGTCGGCTGCGTTGATTTCGTAAAGCCCTATAAAGGAGTAGGTTGTGTCAAGGACTTCGCTGATCCCGCGGTGGAGCATCAACAGGACTTCGTCAAGCTCAAGTGAGGCATTCACAGCCGCCGCAATATTGTTGATGATAGTCAGCTCAGCGATGCGTTGTTCGCGTTCTTGGAAAAGCCGGGCATTTTCCAGCGCAATCGCCGCCTGACTTGCCAACCCAATCAGCAGCATCACCTCATCGCCCGTGAACTCGTGCTCCTCGTTTGTCATCACGCTCAGCACACCAATGATGCGTTCGCGATAGAACACTGGCACGCCCGAAAACGATACCAGGTTATGTTGCTTATTAAATTCCGGGAAGAAAGAGCGGTCATCCTTCTGCACGTTGTTGACGATGAGGGGAAGCCCATCTTCGGCCACTTTCCCTGTCAGTCCGGCTCCCACTGGCACTCGTACTTCGGAGAAGAACTCCTCGGGCACGCCATACATAGAGGAGGGGCTGAGCATCCCATCTTTGCCAATAGTCCATAGAGCAACCGAAGAGACACCCAATTGACGGCTCACCAGATCCATCAAGCTATTGAGCACTTCATCCGGCTGCAACAGCGACCCAAGTAGATGCGCGGCTTCCAGAAGGGTTGAAAGTTCGCCGACTTTGGTCTGAAGCGCATTGGCGGTGGCGGTGGCTTGGGTTACAAGGCGTGCGTTCTCGATCACCCGTGCAATCTGATAGGCGATGATCTGGCATTGTTCAAGCTCGTGCGTATTGAGGTGCGATTGATGGGTTGCAAACTCAATCTGCACGATACCAAGCACTTTCCCGCCGACCATCAACGGAACCATCAAGGTGGAGCGGACGTTTTGAGTACGCAGGCAGTCCTGAAATCGTATCAAGAGGGGGTCGTGCTGAGCATCTTTAGAAAAAAGCGCCCGTTGATGGCGGTCAAGCCAATCGACAACCGGATTTTCGAGGAGGGGAAACGGCTCAAACACTCGTTCGGGGGAGTGGGCATATTTTGCCAAGAGTTTTGCCGTGCCGCGCCCGCGGTCGTAAATGGCGAGCCAGGCGGCGTCGCCGTGGACAGCACACGCCATCGCCTCTACTGCAATCGTGTAGATTTGCTGGTTGTCTAACGTGGAGGCCGCCGCCGCCGACACACGGTGGAGCAGCCCAAGATAGTTTTTGTGTTCCGGGGTTTCGGTGCGACGTGTTTCGTCATCGTGGTGCGGGTGATGCGGGCGGTGCGGGAGGTGCGGATCGTTTTCTTTTATTTTGTGGGAGGCTGGTTCTCTGGAGATCCCTGCATCCGATTCTGCATCCGATCCTACGCCCGATCCTGCATCCGATGTTGAGTATTTTTCGGTGGGCGGGGGAGAAAACGGATAATATACCTGTGATGGCTCTTGCTGATGACGATGAACCAACAACACCATCCCAATCTGCGTGGCAAGGGCGTGGTAGAAATAGCTTTCTTTGGCTGCAGCAGAGAGATGTTCGCAGGGAAGAATAAGGTACCCCACTTCATCCTGCCCCACAATGAGCGGAAAGCGGCACGGGCGTTTGGCCGTCGGGAGAGACCGTTCGGACTGTTCGAGAGACCGTTCGGACTGTTCGAGAGACCGTTCGACAGACTGTCCGGCAGACTGTCCGGCAGACCGTTCTTCTGTTTCGCCGGTGACAGCCTCGGTGGGAGGCGCGGTCATCGAAAATTCAGCCGATTTCAGTGGCTCAACCGAGTCTGCCGAATCAGCCGACTCATCATCTCCATCCCGATGCATCCCCCAACTGGCGCGGGCCACGACATGGCCATATTGTATCGCAGCGACGACCCCCCATGAGCACGACAAGTAGTGCTGAAGGAGCGTGGCGATGTGGTTGACCAATGTGGCCGCATCTTGCTCGATAGTGCTGTCTTGCCCAATACACGCAAGCTGCGCGAGCAATTCCCAATTGTGGGTTTGAGGTGATGTCACGGTCTTGGCATCCATCCAAACAATTTCCCTTGTGTGACCCTATGGGGTTTTGGAATGTCGTTCATCTTTATTTCGCCGAGGTAGTGAGAGATGTCCTGCATACGAAATGTGGGTACGACAGGCGATCTGTTAGCATGAACGCAGGGTGATGGAAAAATCCCCAGGTCTTTCTAGGGGGGCAATTCCTCCTCACTGACAGCACACTGATACAACATCCACAACAAGCTCTCGCGGCAATCAGAAAAGGGAAATTATCTTGGCTGTTCTAGGTACGCCCAGCATGAATAGCACTCTTCCACCCTTGATCACGGGAAATCGTCACCGCCCGCTGGCGAGTTTCTTCAACCGTCTCGCTCAATTCACGGATATCATAGAAGGGGCCGTCGTTGCTAGTCAATATACCGATGGAGAGCGTCATCAGGGGGTAGGAGCGCGTCTCGCCCATATCGTCGACCATCTCGATCTGGCCACTCTTGCGGTGTTTGTAGTTGTAATGCACCCCCACTTCCTCATCAAACCGCTTCACCAGCAAATCGCAGATAGAGCGCAGCCGCTCTGGCGTCGAGGTGATGACAAAATCTGGCCCAACGACCATCTGGCCTACAAAATCTTCGGGCGACCCAAGCTCATAGACAACTTCATTCAGCAGCATTGACGTAAATTTCAAGACATCCTCGCCCACAACGGAGCCATATGACTTGGAAAAGATATCGAAGCTGTTGATATGTACCAATGCCAGTGCCCATCCCTCCGACGAAAGCAGCGTGCGCAACTGATCGTTGATGAGTTCGGCGGTGGGGAGGTTGGTCACCGGGTGTGCTTGGTTGCGACGACGGGCTTCTGCCAGCTCATTCTGGACGATCATGTGCACTTCTTCGATGTCGAATGGCTTGACAAGGTAGTATTGAGCTTGTACCTCTCCCAGCCCCCGCAGCCGATCCTTGCGCTCGCCGCGCGCCGTCAGGAAGATAATCGGGATGTGGCGGGTACGTGGACTATTTCGCAGCGCCTTGCCGATGTCATACCCCTCCATATCGGGAAGGTTCACGTCAAGAATGGCGAGATTGGGCGGAGTCTTTCGGAACGTCTCAAGCGCATCTTTGCCGCGCGCTGCTGTGAGCACTTCGTAGCCTTGCGACACAAAATAGATTTGAAGGAGACTAGAAATATCGGTTGAGTCTTCAACCACTAGAATTCGTTCTTTGCCCACAACGTCCTACTACTTTCTAGGAGGTCAAACGTCTTCACCATCTGACACATTGGTGTCCTGCTCTTGATACCACCTTTTGATACCATCTCTCGATGCCATCTCAGAGCCTTATCCCCTTGGCTGCTCGGGCTGATTGGCTTGGTCTACCGGCTGATCCTCTATTGGTCGATCCTCTTTGTTCTCTTCATCATCCGTATCATCCGCAACCGATTGTTGTTCGTGCTGTTGCTCGTGCTGTTGCTTATCAGGTTGGGGCGATTTCTTGATAACTGCGCGTTTGTCTTTGTCGAGGCCACGCAGGTTGGGCCAGTGGAAGAACAGCCGCCGTGGTTCGCCGGTCTCCAGGTCGATGTCATCGGGGTCGTGCCCCTTGACGTTGCGGTGGATGAGGCCGTTCTGGTCGCTGTAGACAATCGTCACATTTGGGCCGATCATCCGGCCGGGCGAGATGACAAACCCGCTCCCGAGCTTACAATTGTGCCCCACCGCCGAGCCAAGTACTGGCAGGCCAACGTAGGTCAGTTTGCCGCGGTGGTAGGTTTCTATGGGTTGGTTGTCTAGATCGAAGTCGGTAAAGACGTTATTCGCCCCAATAAATGAGTTGCGCCCGACCACCCCCAACTGCACACACGTATTTTGCGCTATCATGCAGTCCTCCATCATCGAAGACATAAACAGCGCACTGTTGAAGGCCATAAACGAGCGGTCGCTTACCACGCTCAACATCACCTGGCTGCCCTGCATAATATTCACATTGCTGCCAATCAAGCTATTGGTGATGACCGTCCCTGGGCCGATATACACGTTGTCGCCAATCACCGTCGGGCCGTGGATAATCGCGGTTGGGTCGATTGAGCAGTTTTTGCCCACTTTTACCAACGATTTGCTTGACAAAAAGTGATTGCGCCACGATTCTTCAAAGGGATTAATGCGTTCCCAGAGCGTATTGGCGACTAACTGAAGCTTTTTGCCAAACAACCGCCAATTTTCTTTCTTCCAATGCCGAATATGCTTGAGCCGACACTTGTCCATCTCTTTTTCGGCATTACTCGCATCAGCAAACACGCCCATCGGCACATTCGCCAGAAAGAGATGCACCCAGTTCTCGATTGAGAGAAAGGCGCGGGCCGGAATCTGAAAGACTAAATCGCCCTCGTGCACCATATAGCGCGGGACACTGTAATAGCCCATTTCGTAGGCGTCGGTATCGATGACGAGCGGGTGTGGCTCGTGGTGCGGGCCGACGGGATAATAGTAAAGATCAGCAATGTAGAGGTCGCCTGAAAGCCGAATACTTTCTTGGAGGGGAAGCGCATGGGTCGTGATGGCCCGGTCGTTTTTGGTAAATGCGATTTGGCAGGCGTAGCCCTTCTGGCGAGCCTGGAGGACAAATTCATCTATAAGATGTTGATCAAAGAAGAGGTTATCCTTGTGGATAAGGGTTTCGTCATCAAATTCAGCCGGAATCTCGTCGAGCGAGTCGATTTCGAGCGCCCCTCTGCAGTACCGCGCCAGGATATCACGCTGCCGAAGCCACAAAGGCTTGTTGAGGATACGTAGATCGCGTGCTGGTTCGCCAAAGGGAGGGATCAGCGTTTTATCCTGAAGAATGATGCGCTTCATAGAAATCGCGACGCAGGCATGTTGCCCATATTCCTTCCCTCAGCGGGGAGAAACAAAGCGATGCGCCGCTCCTCCTTTCTGGTACAAGCCAAAACGTCTTCCTGGTCTTGCCACTGCAGATGACACCCTTCCTTGCGTCTGTGTGATGTGTCTGTGGGATGATATTGGCGTGACTGGTACGCTCACGATGACTGTTCTTTCTTCGTGTTCACATATACTCACCGCTCGTCTGCTCTACTTCCATCTATTGTACGATATTATTCCTATGGCTCTCAGTGCTGATGTGCTAGCCTTCCATGATACCATACAGATGTGGCCAAGGCAAAACTGCCCGTTTGAACACGAACATTGTTCTGTACCATCCTGTCGCCTTCGTCATTTCTCCAAAACGCCCCTACGACACTATCCCTACGATACCCCTACAACGTTCTTACAACGTTCCTACAACGTTCCTACAACGTTCTTACAACGTTCTTACGACAATGCCGCGGCAAGTTGGGTGATCTGCTCTTGGCGAATGGGGGCTGCCATCGCACACAAAAACCGCTCTAGCTGATCAAGGGTATCGCCTTCGGGTATCGTCTCATAGGAGCGCAGTAAAATGACCAATAACCCCGCATACGACTGGATAAAGTCATCATCGGAGGTGGTTTCCAGCGTACCGGCAGCGTTAATCGTCTGTATTTCGGTTTCTAGCTGGCGGCGGGCGTTGTTCCAATCCACCAACGCCGGCATATCACGCAGCACCTTGACGACCTGCTCACACCGCTGCACCGCCACAATACGCGGATGGTCTTCTGCCACCGGCTCTTGTCCCGCATGTGCCATCACGATAGGCATCCCGTCGGGCGAGGGCGAAACACCTTCCGTATGGCCCACGGCGGGCTGGGACACGGTGGTGGGTTCGGCTGTTTCTGTCATGCGCTTCACGCGCGCCACCAATGCGTCAAGCCCTTCCTCCAACAGATTCTGTATCTCGCGGGCATAGGTAATCCACGTCGCGACCTGCATGCGGAAGGGGTCGGGGATATCGCGTTTGCGGCCTGCGAGGTCGCCCAGCGTGACGGTGAAGTCCATCGCATCGGGAAATTGGCTGCGCAGGACATAGATGATAGAGCTATCGACCGTGACGAGGATAGTGGCGTGCTGAATGATATCGGCGGTCAGGGATTGGGCGCAGTGGTCAGTGATATCGTAGTTGAGCGCATACATCGCACTGATGGCCTCCGGCTCGGCATAGTCACCGTCGTGGCCGAGCACCCCCGCCGATGTCACCTTCCACGCCAGCCCCCGCTGCGCCAACTGGTAGCGCAACATCGCCACGGCAATCGCAGAACGGCCCGTATTTGCCCCCCCCACAATCACGATGCATGGGGTCACGATGCATGGGGATACTTGTTCTGTGTCCATATCAGCCTCACCTGTGGTGTTTGCTCTCTGCCGTCTTACCTACTTGCCTACCTAATTTGTCTTCCCTCTCTTGTTGTCGTTATTCTGATGTTGGTTGTCGTAGCCGCACCGTGATTTGCTCACCATCGCGGGTAGCCTTGATATTGGTGGTACCCCGCAACGACGGCGGTAGGAGGATGTGTCGGCGAAAGTGGCCCGCCCGCACGACAAGCTCATCAAACCCCAACGTCAGCCCCAACTCGTGCTTGGGCAGCCCTGGCAACCGCAATGTAATAAATGGCCCCTGCTCATCTGCGCCGTGGACAATCGGCTCCATTACTGCACCGGTCTCCGTTGGCGGATGGTCTGCGTAGATGGTCGCCCCTGCCTGCCGTAGCGACTCAATGCGATCTTCGGAGGCAACGTGCCAGAAGGGCAGTGAGAAGATAGGGCGCGGTGACCATATTTCTTTTGCCCGCTCGGTGAGAAGGCGTTGGTCTTCCGCCACCGCCGAAAGTGAGCTATCAGAGGGGCAGGAAGGCAAAATAGGGCCAACCACCAATGCATCAATCGCCATCCCGTGGAGTTGGAGCGCAGGGAGGGCAATCAATGCCTCATCGTAGGCTGCCTCATCGGGACGCAAAACATAACGCACCGTCGTGTGAGAAGGGTCAAGTGCATCATCGCGCAGCTTCTCAAGCCGCACCCGCGCATTTTGGACATGCCCCGGCCATGCAAAAGGGAGAATATTTGCAGGGATGAGTGCTTGCGAGAGCGAGTCGGGATTGCGGCCCGGGTCGCGGTCGATGCCAAAAATCAGGCGCAAGAACCATCGGAAGCCATCTGGCACAGAAAGCGCACGCAAAAGGCCATCATGCGGGCCAGCATCGACGACCAAGTAGTCGTACGGCTCCTCAATGTGGTTGTGGAGACTATCGATGCCAAAAAAGATGTCTAGCCCGGGCAAAACAGGCAGTTCTTCGCCGGTGATGCGCGACAGAGAGCCGGTCAGGTGCGGGCGAAACTTCTCCAAAAGCTCCTGCATCCGGTGCAAGACATTGAACGACCAAATATCGAGGTTGGGTGCAATTGATTGTGGTGTGTCTGCGGATGTGGCCACATCAAACCAACTGCCACTGGTGTGCGATGGCCCGATACTTGCAAGGAGCGTCCGGTGGCCTTGACCAGAAGAGTTGGCGATGGCGCTGGCGGTGGCGGCAGCCGACAGGCTGATGCCCGATCCGCCATTTCCTGTAAAAATGAATGTTCTCATGAAGTCCTGTCGTCTACTTTTTCTCTTTCCACAACGTAGGGCAAGTGGACATGTACTATCTATACAATGGGGTACTGATTATAGTGTACCATGAAGTTGTTGCGGCCCAACAAAAAACCGCCGCGGGAGTGGGCAGGGAGTGGGAGGGATAGGGGTCTTTTCCCCGTGTCAATCTCTTTGCGAAGCTGTAAAGGGAATTGTTGCCTTGCGAAGATCTGTGTGGTAGCATGCTTTTTCAACATAGCTTGAGAATGCGGCCCAACAAAAACGTCATGAGGTTGTGGTAGAGCGAACCAAAGAAAGATGGTGTACATATGACCTATCAAGTGCTGGAACAGAAACTTGACGAATTCTTGGATACGTTGGCGTCCAAATCCCCCACGCCCGGTGGTGGAAGCGTTGCCGCGGTGACGGGGGCGATGGCGGCGGGGTTGGTCAGTATGGTGTGTGCAATCCCGCTGGCCAAAAAGAAGCCGATTGATGATGAGGAAGAGATCCGCTCCATCTACGACCAAGCAGAAGCCCTCCGCCATATGCTGCAAGAGCTTGCGCAGGCCGACGTTGACGTGTTTGGCCACCTCTCGTCTGCCTACAAGCTGCCCCGCACCACCGAAGCAGATGCGGCCAATCGTCAAGCTGCCATCCAGAAGACCACCCGTGAGGCGGCGGAAGTACCGCTTAAGGTGGCACGTGCCGCGGCAGACCTTCTCCCCCTGTGCACGTCGTTGGTCAATCGGTGTAGTCGGTTGTTGGTGAGCGATGTGGGCGTTGCGGCACTTCTGGCGCGCTCAACGGTACACACCGCATTGCTCAATGTCGAGGTAAATATCAGCAGTTTGGAAGACCAGCTCTTCGTTCGGGAAGTGCGTGCGCAGATGGAAGATCTGACCATCGGGTTGGCCGAAGAAACTGCGGGAATTGTTGAAATCGTGCAAAATCGCTTGCACAACTAGCACGAGTAACGAGTACTCGTAACCATAAATAGGGGGATTTCTATGGCAGCTACCATACTTGATGGCCGCGCTCTTGCCCAGGAACTGAGAACCGAAATCCAGGCCGAGGTAGAGCAATTTACGCAGACACACGGTACCCCACCACGCTTGGCGATTGTCCAGGTGGAGGGCGATGCCGCCTCCGACCGCTACGTGAGTACCATCTTAAAGCAGTGCAAGAACACGGGCATTGACGCTCGGCATGAAGTCCTGCCTGCTGATGTTGCCCAATCGCTCATCAACGAGAAGGTCGCGATTCTCAGCACCGATTCGGCTGTTCACGGCATTCTCATTCAGATGCCCTTGCCCAAGCCGCTCTCTGCTGATGAGGTCGTGCAGCATCTTGACCCGCGCAAGGACGTTGATGGCGTGCATCCACTCAATGCGGGGTTATTGGCGCAGGGGCGGCCAACCCTTGTCCCCAACACGCCCGCGGGCGGGATGGAAATCCTCAAGCGCAACAAGATAGAGATTGAGGGCAAGCATGTCGGTATTGTGGGGCGGAGTACGGTGGTTGGGCGACCGCTCTTCTCGCTGCTCCTCCAAGCGCACGCGACGGTCACCGTATGCCACACCCGCACAAAAGATTTGGGAGAGGTCTTGCGGACGTGCGATATTGTGGCGGTGGCGGCGGGCAAAGCAGGCCTTGTCACGGGTGATATGATACGTGAAGGGGCAACCGTCATCGACTTTGGCATCAATGTGCTGCACGATGGCTCAATGGTTGGTGATGTGGATTTTGCGAGCGTCGCCAAGAAGGCAGGAGCCATCACGCCGGTGCCCGGCGGGACAGGGCCGGTCACCAACAGCATGCTGCTGCGCAACGTGGTGATTGCTGCCAACGGCTTGATGAGTGGTACACAAGGGTCATAAGCGAGAGGATGCCAGGAGAGATACATATGTGGGCAAGACCCCGCCTCATCAATATGATCAATATGATCAATATGATCAATATGATCGATTGTTCTCGTAAACGGTCATGAAAATACTTGTCCTTGGCAAAGACGGTCGTACACACGCCTTCGTCTGGAAGCTTTTTAATAGTCCTCAGGCGAGTACGGTGGTGTGTGTGCCGGGCAATGGCGGAACAACGCAGATCGCGCCGAGCGCCGACCTCGATCTCGATCATCGTGTTGAGGTGGCGCGCTGGGCGTTTGAGGAGGGGTTTGACCTTATTCTCCCCGCCAGCAGCGGTGAGATGGACAACTCGCTGGTTGACGAAGCCTCTGCGCTCCGGGTGGCTGTTTGCGCACCGTCTCACCACGCCCTGCGGTTGGAGCGGAGCCGGTGTGCTGCCAAAGAATTCCTCCTGCGCCACCAGCTCCCCACTGCCCCCGGCAAGACATTCACCAACCGCACGATGGCAGAGCGCTATCTTGCCGCACAACCCTTGCCGGTTGTCATCAAGGCAGATAATCCCACGATTGCAAGTGGCATCTACCACGACCGCTACACGGCCCTCAATGCCCTACAGGAACTCTTCACCCCTGCTTCGCTTGAGGAGAAGAACGGGGGCGTGGTGATTGAAGGGTTTTTGCCCGGCCCCTCCCTCGCCATTTCGGGCCTGACCGATGGGAAAACGGTGCAGATGTTCCTTCCCACCCGCATCTACAACTACTTTGGCGAGGACGATACGGGGATTTATGCGCCCGGCATGGGGGCACACACCAGCAACTCGGTCTACGCGAAAAAACTCACAGAATATGCCCGTCATCACTTGTTCAAGCCACTTATTGCCGCGCTCGCAAAAGAATACTCCTATCGTGGCATTATTGGAATAGACTGCATCATCACAAAGCAAGGCCCGCGCATCCACGCGCTGCGGTGTGCGATGCACGACATGGAGGCGCAAGTGGTGTTCCCGTGTCTAGAGAGCGATCTCCTTCCTGCCCTCCGTGCCGCCACCACCCAACAGCTCGATCAAGCGCCGCCTTTGCAATGGCGTGATCAGTCGTGTGTGGGGATTGCCGTCGTTGCGCAGGGCTACCCGCACCACTTTCCCATGGGCGGCAAGGTCGAGGGGCTGACGGCGGTGGAGACGGGGGTCTTAGTCTTTCACCACGAAACCCATAACCCACTTGGGATGCAATATTCCCCCTCTTCCCGCGGCTCAGATCCGCTTGCTGGACTGATTATGGGCAAGGGCGCGCAACGGACGATTAGCACAACCGGCGGCCATGTGCTGACCGTGGTGGCCCTTGCCGCAACGCTCAACGGCGCACGCGGGAAAGCGCTTGTCAATGCTGAACGCATTTCGTTCCCGTCGCGCACCTTCCGGGGAGATATCGGGAAGCGTGAATTTTTCTGACAGTCCTGGTCTCGCCTCCCGATAGCTCCCTAACCAGCCTCAATATGCGTTATGGCTCCTCAACCGGCACCTGATCGGCGACTTGCGCAAGCTCATCTTGCTGCAGCAGGGTATAGTGCACCCACCCCACCACATCGCGTTGGTTGCGTATCTGATACCAGACGCTATCGGGGGTCTTGGCCATCAGCTCTACCTGCTCAAAGGCGTTGATCTGGTCGAGGACAGGCTCTCCGCCTGGTGTTTGGCGGACATTGCCGCCATTGAAGACCTCAACCATCACATCAGTGGATTCACCTTCCTCTGCTTCTGCTGTTTCTTCCTCTTCGGCCTCACCTTCTGCCGCACCTTCGTCATCGGTTGCTTCGGGAGTTTCGGCTTCTGGCTGAGATTCTTCTTCAGCAGCCTGCTCTGTGGGTGCTGGCGTAGGTTCCGCAGTGGGTTCCGTGGCTTCTTGCTCCATCGGTTCGCCGACTGGCACTTGAGAGGCAACCCCCGCATCCATCGTGAGCAAGCTGTTGTGTACCCATCCTTTGGTGCCGTCTGGAGTCTCCAGGAAAAACCACACTTCATCCGCATTCTTCTCGATCAAGGTGACCGTTGAGCCTGCTTCTACCACTTCAAGGACAGGCTCGCCACCGGGTGATGGGCGTACATTGGCATCAAAGTTGATGGTCGCTATCGGCACCCCATCATCGCCGGTCGTATCGGGGAGTGGTTCAGGGGTAGCAGCAGGAGCTTCGGTTGGTTGCTCTTCGACTGGCTGTCCATCTTGGCCTTCTTGCCCTTCCTGGCCTTCTTGCCCTTCTTGGCCTTCTTGGCCCTCTTGACCTTCTTCTGCGGGCTGATTGGGCGAGGCGGGGGTCGGGATGGGAGTTCCTGCTGGTTCTGCATCGCCTGTTTCTCCACCTTCGGGCGGAGTGTCGGGAGCTTCGCCATCGCCGACGGCGGGGGCGGCGGGGGCAGACTCCTGTGGCCGGAAGAAATTGCCCTTGAACAGATCAGGCACCAAGAGTTCTTTGGTTGTGGTGACGCTTTGGCCTCCCTCAACGCTCGCACTCAATCGCACTTCAAGAGGGGTACCTTGCTCTGGCGGTGGGATGTTCTCTCCCCGCGAAATCCGCAATTCTATCTTGCCATTCTGCACGTTTGCGCGATTTTGCGTAACGTCATCATTCCATGGGACAGTCTCTCCTCCCTGGCGTTGAAGCCCAAACAAGACTTCGGTGTTGTTGGGGAGATTTTCTGTATCTGCCTCAACTCTGATACTGTCTTGGCTTACCGCGTCAGCCTTCCCGATATTGATGGTAGGCGTAACAACAGCGGTGGGTTCTGGTTGTCCGGCTTGGTCTGCCGGAGTGGGCGCTGGTGTCCCTCGCACCAACAGCAAAATGGCAACAAGCCCGATAACGAGAAACGGGGCCGCAATAATCGATATTTTCGCGGGTAAGGGCATCTCGCGGAAGCGATCAAGCGGGCCACCTTCTTCCTCATCATCTTCCTCATCTGGTGGACTGGTATAGTCGCTGACATTGTCAAAATCAGGAATCGGGATATCATCGTCATCCGATGCTTGCCGCCGTCGTATTACGAATATAGCACCGGCAGCAACGAGCACGACAAGAAGTATGATAATAATCCACTGCATAAGCCTTGATGCAATCCTTTCGAGTATGTTTGCTTGCTCTCTGCCATGGGAACACTATCAGCTAATATCAAGTATATCCTAGAATAACTTGCAGGGCTTTGCAAGTGTTGTCCCAGCTGCAGGGATATGCTATGATCGTGGGGAAGCAACCTACCGAGGGAGCATACACTTAGGAGTTTTGATGTCGAAACATATGCTTGTTGCGGTCGCTTGGCCCTATGCGAGTGGCCCGCGTCACCTTGGCCATGTGGCGGGGTTTGGCGTGCCTGCGGATATCTTCGCCCGCTACCACCGGCTCAAAGGCAACCACGTCTTGATGGTCAGTGGCACGGATGAGCACGGGACGCCGATTACCATCGCGGCGGACAAAGAAGGACTAACGTCGCGTCAGCTTGCCGACCGTTACAACCAAGTCATTGGTGATGATCTCTATCGTTTGGGGTTGAGCTACGATATCTTCACCCGTACCACCACCACAAACCACTATCGGGTGGTGCAAGATGTCTTCAAAACCCTCTACGATAAGGGATACCTACTGGAACAAACGACTATGGGTGCGTTTTCCGCAACCACTGGCCGCACCCTTCCAGATCGCTATATAGAGGGAACATGCCCCATCTGCGGCTATCACGAAGCCCGCGGCGACCAGTGCGACCAGTGCGGTAACCAGCTCGATCCGGTTGATTTGCTTGAGCCGCGCTCAAAGATCGACGGCGAACCGCCCATCTTCAAGGAAACGAACCACTTTTTCCTTGATTTGCCCGCCTTCGCAGAGCAACTCGCCAACTGGATCAAGCAGCAGCAGCATTGGCGCACGAACGTCCAGACCTTTTCCCTCAACCTGCTCGATGACCTCAAGCCGCGTGCCATCACCCGCGACCTCGATTGGGGGGTGCCTATCCCGCTTCCAGAGTATGAGCACCGCGATGACAAGCGCATCTATGTGTGGTTTGACGCCGTGATTGGCTATCTCTCCGCAAGCATTGAGTGGGCGCACAACCGCGGCACCCCCGATGCGTGGCGAGAGTGGTGGCAAAACCCCGATTCGCGCCATTACTACTTTATGGGCAAGGATAATATCGTCTTCCACTCGGTGATTTGGCCGAGTCTGCTTATGGGGTATGGCAATGGGGGCGAGTATGGCGGCGGGAGTGGCAATCCACTTGAATTGCCCTATAACATCGTCAGCAGCGAGTTTCTCACGATGGAAGGACGGAAGTTTAGCAGTAGCCGCGGCGTGGTAATCTACGTCAGGGACGTGTTGAGCCGCTACGATGCCGATGCGATCCGCTATTTCCTGACGATTGCTGGGCCGGAAAACCAAGATACCGACTTCACGTGGGCCGAGTTTGTGCGCCGCAACAACGATGAACTGGTCGCGACGTGGGGTAATCTGGTCAACCGCACCCTCACCAACGTCCACCGCAACTTTGGGCAGGTGCCAGAGCCGTCAACCCTCACAGAGAACGACTCCACCCTGATACAAGAGGTTGAGCAGGGGTTTGAGACGGTGGGAGGGACGTTGGAAGATGCACGGTTTAAGGCGTCGCTGTCGGAGGTGATGCGCCTGGCGATGCAGGTCAACCAATACCTCAGCGACCAAGAGCCGTGGAAAGTCATCAAGGCCGACCGCGAACGCGCCGCGACGATCCTCTATGTGGCGCTGCGCTGCGTGGATAACCTCAAAGTGATGATGACGCCCTTCCTGCCCTTCAGCAGCCAGTCGCTACACGAGATGCTTGGCTATGAGGGCCACCTCGCCGGGCCACTGCACTTCCGCGACTACACCGAGGAAGATGGCAATACCCACCGCGTCCTGACGGGCGAATATATTGAGTGGGTCGGACGATGGGGGCCAACAGCCCTGCCCATTGGCCAGCCACTCGCCAAGCCACAACCACTCTTCAAGAAGCTTGACGACTCGGTCGTGGAGGAAGAGCTGAACCGTATGCGGGCGCGGGCCGAAGAGCAAGGATAAAAAAGCAACGAAAGACGCACAGAGAATGGCCGAAATTGGGTTCTCTGTGCGCCCCCGCCATCAACATTGGAGATCGGGCGTGGGCCAGAATGCGGGACAGTGCGGGAACGAGACGTGAACGCTGTTCGGAACTTCTAAAAGAAGGAATATGGCTTGCTGGTGCCTGAGAGAATCAGCCGTCTCCGGCAGTGGCTACGTCGGGACGAAAACACGCCTGTGGACTGTGTGTAAGACGTTCGCTTGAGAGCGCAGTGCAGGATGAAGCAGGAATTTCAAGTGGACGAAGTGTACTTTTGAGTATTTTTGAACACCTAGAAAGTAGCAGTAATGTGTCGATGCAAGAAGGTCTTCCGGCAGACAACCACGAAAACACCCTATTGGGGCTTGAAGAACGGCTCAAAGGACGCCCGCCTATCTGCAGCGATTGTGGTCTTTGTGCCAGCTCATTCCGCCCCCTGATGGCGCAAAGCTGCACGTTTGTCAAGAGCCACGTCGCTGAAACCGAAACGCGGTTACATGGCCGCACCCGCAACGACGGTGATGAGCTACTCTTTGGCGTCTACCGCGATATGTATGCGGCTCGCCTCACGTCGCCGCACCCTCATGCGCAGTGGTCAGGTATTGTGACGCATCTTGGTGCGCGGCTCCTGGAGCGGGGGATGGTTGAGGGGGTGATCACCACAGGGGCCATTCCCGGCACGCGCTATGCCCCTCGCCCCTTTATCGCGCGCACTCCGGAGGAAGTATTGGAGAGTGCGGGCAATAAGCCCTGTATTTCGCCTGGTCTCCGTGCGCTTGATGAGGCCAAAGCATTGGATATGAAGCGGCTCGCCGTCATCGGGACAGGCTGCCAGATCCAAGCGCTGCGCGCGGCGGAGAAGAGCCTCGATTTTGAACAGTTATACCTCATTGGTATCCCGTGCAGCGACAATGTCTCCTACCCCGACCTGCTCCACTTCCTCAAGATGATCTCCCACTCGCCGGACACCGTCGTGCATCATGAGTTTGTTCAAGATTTCCGGGTGTGGTTGCGCCACGAAGACGGCCACGTTGAAAAGGTCAACTTTATTGACATTCCGATGGACAAAATCGGCAATATCTTCCCCGATGCGTGTATGTCCTGCTTCGACTACCCCAACGCGCTGGCAGATATCACGATTGGCTATATGGGGGCGCGGGTTGGGTTCCAATGGATGATGACGCGCACGGAGACGGGGCAAGAACTCTTCAACCTCATCTCCCCCGACCTTGAATTTGATGAGCTATTCTCTGGCGGCAACCGCACTGAAGGCGTCAAGCGCTACATCCAGATGCTTGCCAATCCCCCCGGCCGCCCACCCTCATTGGTGCGCAAATTTATCGCTTTTCTGCAGCGGTGGCGCGGGGCGAAAGGGGTAGAATTTGCGCGTTCCATCACCGAAATGAAGCTCCTGCGCAACCTGCAGCACGTGCGTGAGCATTTCCCCGACCGCGAGGAGGATGTGGTGCCCTACCACGTCTACCGTGCGCTCGCCGCCTACGAAGAGAGCTACCAAACAGTCTACAACCGGCCATTGCGCTTTGAAGAGCCGCAAGCCGTTCAGCAGCCCGCCGAAGCGGCATAACTCCCCTCTCCCGTTTCTTTCGCACCAGAACCCTAGCCACCCGCGCCCTCTGCGGGTGGTGATTTGGTGTTTGGGTAGTCAAGAGCCAAAAAGGTTTACAAGGAAAAAAGATGGCTGTTGGATCTGGATTGTGACTCAACATGTTATAGTTAACGAAGAAATGTTGCTCTCACTCGTTTGTTTTGTGTAGGGATGTGTGAGAAGTATCATTCTCCCCTACAACACTCGTTTGGTAGATATGTTGGAAAGGAGGACAGCGGCAACCCCGCTCTGGTCAGCGATTGTAGAGATCGTCGAGATCGTCGAGATCGTCGAGATCGCAGAGATCGCAGAGATCGTCGAGATCGCAGAGATCGGGTGTTTGCCCCTGTGTCCGGTATGGAATTACGACATTTACGCTATTTTGAAGCGGTAGCGCGGCATTCACACGTCACCCGCGCTGCCGAAGAGCTTCACATTGCCCAGCCCGCCTTAAGTAAGCAAGTAAGCCAACTGGAACAAGAGCTTGGCGTGGCGCTGTTCGACCGCATTGGTCGCAATGTCCGGCTGACGGAGGCGGGAGAAGCCCTCTTACCCCATGCCCGCGCTGTGTTGGCCCAGATCGAGTCGGTACGCGCCGAGATGGCTGAGCGGGTGGGGCTGCGACGCGGTCGCGCTAGCATCGGTACTCCGCCGACGGTCGGCACCCAATTGCTGCCGCCTGCCCTCGCACTGTTTCACAACCGCTATCCAGGCATTGGGCTAGAATTGCACGAGGCGGGTGTTCAAACGTTGTTGGAACTATTGGAGGCGGGCGTTGCCGATGTGGTGATTGCTACGCTGCCCGTGGAAGACTCCGAATTGACCGTCGTCCCGATCTTTACCGAAGAAATCATCGTGGCAGTGGGGAAAAGCCATCGTCTTGCCTCTCGCAAGAGCATCAACCTTGCGAGCCTCTCTGAAGAGCCGTGGTTGCTCTCGCCCGGCAACTACGAACTGCGTGAAGCGACACTGCGTGCCTGCGACCAAGCCGGATTTATGCCGGATGTGGTGCTTGATGGCGGCGAGATCGATACGCTGATGCGGCTCGTCGCATCTGGGCTGGGTGTGACCATACTCCCAAGCCTTGCCATCCGCAATCGGGATGACCTGGTGGCGCTGCACATCCGTGATCAGAAGCTTGAGCGGTCGTTGGGCGTGGTGTGGCGAGGAGATCGGGTGGCATCGCCATCGGCGCGGGCACTGCGGGAGTTTTTGGTCGAGCACTTGAGCGAAGAACACGCCAAATTCTCTCTCCGAACGAGCATCCAACCAACCAACGGCAAAAAGAGTCCTGTCTTGGCAGAATCGTAGCACCACTGTAGTACCACAGTACTATTGTTGGTTGAGCGCATGAGTGAGCAAAACTATCAAACACCTATCAATACCCCATTTCAACCCGTCAAACGACCATGTATCACCCATGTAGAGCTTACACTGCACCACCCAAGAAACAAAATGGTATGACCGCATATATTGCTTTTCGCCGTGGCACGCCGTTCTGTGCGTGCCCACGTCGCCCTCTCCAATCGTTATTTGAAGACGTTTTTACCACTTCTTCATCTTTATACCCCTTCAGTTGCTTGTAAGTGCGTTCCTAACCTGATATAATGGACTATAGAGGACGGGGTATGGGTTTTAAATGCATCTCTTTCCGGGGATGTACTTAAAATCCGCCCCTTTTCCGATCAAGGTACCGTATTTGTGCCCACACTTTTCCTTATACTGCAGGTACATCGTATGTATCAGCAGCATAACACGCAGAGATGCAGGTCATCTTTGCGCTAGGGAGAGTAGTGTAATGGCACAGCAGGTACTTGACAACACTGTGACGCGGCTGCGGACGCTGGAGTGTTGGCTTCCGTTAGCTCAACATCTCAATGATATTCATGGATGGGAGTGTGATGCAACAACTCTAGAGTCGCTTGTCGTCACAGCGGCACCTGCGTTGCAAGACGCACCCACGGTGCTCTCGGCGCAGGCCCTGTTAGCGCATTACCACGAACAAAGGTGTAAAGAAGGAACATGACAAAACGAATTGGTGGAAAAAAACGGAGTTCACTTCTCACATTTCGTCGTCGTCTCTTGCTCGTCCGACTACTTCTGCGAGGGGCAGCGACTAAGGAGGAACTCATCGCGGGTGTGCAGCGGGAGTTGGGGGATGAAGGATTCCCCCCCGCTGCCACCAGCGCGCTCAAACACGACTTCGATTCGCTCAAGGCCGAATTTGGTTGTGTCATCAAGTTCCAGCGCCGTACTGGACACTATGTCTTGCGAGATCTCGGCGACCTCTCGCTGCTCGATCTCCCAGACAACTGTATGGAGGCGTTAGCGTTTCTCGAAACCAGCTTCCCTCCTGGAACCGATCTGCCGAAGCACGCCAATATCCGGTCGTTGCTCGACCGTATCTTACTTCTGCTTCCAGATGAACGGAAAGAACAGCATACCAACACCAACCAGCAAGGGGCCATTAGCTTGCAGATGCCCGGGAGGGCCACAAGCCGTATTGACCCCAAAGTGCTCTCAAAAGTCAAGCGGGGTATTCAGCAACGGCAAGAGATTGTCTTTGATTACCTCAGCCGATATGACGAGGGAGATGAGCCGCGACGACACCGGGTTGCGCCCTACAACATCTATTTTACTCCCGAAGGGCACGGCTACCTCGACGCGACGTTGCTTGATGTCTCGCCAAAGGCCAACCACCCGCCGCGGTACGTCGCTATCTCCTACCGTCTCAACCGCATTGTTCCGGGGAGTGTGCAGATTTTGCCGACGGTTCTCCCGCCAGAGCGCATCCAACCAGTTGTGTACGATATCAAGTACAAGCTCGTTCCGTTGGTGGCGCGGCGGCGCGATGTGGCAACCTATTTCCCAGAATCCAAGATCTCCTATCACCGCGATGGGAGCGCTACCGTGACTGCCAAAGTCACGAACCTATGGCAAACCAGACAAGTACTGCTTCGCTACGGTTCGGCATGTACGGTGCTAGAGCCACCAGAGCTGGTGCAGATGTTCCAGGAAACCGCAGAGGGATTCGCTGAGATTTACGGCACGTCTCAGCAGGATTAGCGTAACAATGAAGCAACAGACATCATATTTCCTAGAAAGGTACCTGTATACCAGTAGACACTCCCTTGAGTGAGGAGAAGGAGTGTTACTCCCCAACTTGTGATTGCTCCGACTCTCCCACGTTCTCCCAATCGGTCAAGAAGTAATGCGAGTGCCCCACACGCGAGCGGAGTGAGAAAGTAGATGTATCTCACCTGCAGCGCGGTCAGTATCTCAACCCCCAAAAAGAGACCCACGACAAGTAACCAACTTGCTATCAATTCGACACTCCCTGGGAGATGCCGTCGGCGAAACAGCACGATCAAAGCTGGCGTCAACAGGACGAATCCCATCTTATGGAAAGCGATCAGAAACCCGCGGTAGATCAGCCAATAGGCTGGCACATATCCGCTGGTTGCGATCTTTTCTCCCACTTTCACCGTCTCTGCGACTTTGAGGTCGAGGGCGGTGGAGTAGACGAGAGCAATCCCAATCGTACAACTCAGCGCAAAGGCGATGGTGTATTCCCACCACCCTTTGCGCGACAACACCCCCCGGAATGAGAAAATGACCCACGCCACGGCCAGCCACATCCCCACCAACACGGTATCGCCGATGTGGCTCAGGTAGATCATACTCAACAAGACGACGACCGCTATCCAGAGTCGTCTCCTCTTGCCACTGTGGCTGCCTTGCTGCTCTTGCTTATCTTGCGTATCGCGGCGGAAGGCCAACAGCAAGACAATCATCAGCGGGACAACCAATGCATGCGCAAAGATCTGCGCGGTCAGCCCCCACCACAGCGCGGTCAGGTGGATGGGCGTAGCAGCATAGAGCAGCGCACTGAAGATACTACTCCGTTCGCTGCCGCCAATCATCCGCACAAGCACCGCAATGCCAAACGCTCCTAGCCCATCAATAAAGCTAATACCGCCTTGCACCACGAATGCGGGCGACAGCCCTGCCAATATACCGGGCACCATCAGGATGTAGGGGCCGGCGGGGTAGACTGTCACTCCATTGCGGAACTCAATTGAGTTGTTCGTCGCGATGAGCGTGCCCGACAGCGTGTTCAGGAAGCGCTCTACATTGAGTGAGAGGTCATAGGCGGCAAAAAGTGGGTAGAGTGAGCCTGCAAATCGGATGGTGCAGGAGAGGATCGTCAACCCCCACAGCACCCGTATCAGCCGCGGCGTGGCAAGTGACTGCAGAAGGCGGTCGAGCGGGGGCAGGAGGAGGGAGGTCAGCAGGACAAGCCCCCCTCCCGCCACCGCCAGCCGGACGAGGTAGGGGTAAAGCAGTATGAGCTGCGTGTCGTAGAGCCACAATAGTGCCCCGCTCATCCCCACTAACACCATCGCCACCGTCAATAGCCTGCTCTCAAGCAGGTGCAGCAGGACAGCCGCAAGCAGGAGCAATAGCAGTTGTACGATAATCATCAGCGGCGTGGGGGTGACAAACGGCGCGCCAATAAACGACACACTCGCCCCCTCCACCCGCAGCCCAACTGGACGGGTATCGGGCGGGACGGTGGTCGTATCGCTGGTCAGGATGACGGAAAGCGTGTCGTGGTGAATGGCATCATCTGGCACCAACACCGTATACCGCCGTGGCCGCGGGGAGGTGTTGAGCGTGGCGAAGGTGGTAGAAGGTACAGAGGTGACGATAGGGCGGGCAGAAGAGGTCATAGAGATGGCGTCGGTGGGGGAAAACCCCGCCTGCTTCCCGCCAAATGAGAGCGTGTAGCTGGGAGGAGGGGTGGTTGGCGGGGGCGGGCCGAGCATCAAGGTGAGGAGGCGGTGTCCCCCCCGCCCCACCTGCGAAAAGAGTATCCGGCTCTCTGCCGATGACCAACGATACCCGCCGCGGGCATCATACTCTGGCTTGTGGAAGCCTTGTAATGCAAAAAGAGCCTCATTGCCGTCCATCGTAAGCGGGACAGGAGGGTGTTTGGCGGTGCTGATGGCACTCTCGCCCACAAAAAGCCCCACCGCAATGGCTGCAGTCAGGAGCAGCACCATCCAAAAGGGCGGGGGCAGGGAAACCGTTCTCCGCGGGAGAAGGGCGGACAGCAGGACGGACAGAAGAGCGGACAACAGGGCGAACAGTCGTTTGAGTAACGGCATAGATGTGTGATTATGATACAATAGACCTTGACCAGAAGCGTCGCCGCTGAGAGCACACGGCATACGACCGGCATACGACCGGCATATGACCGGCATATGACCAGCTTATGACCAGTAATGACCGTGGTTGGCACCGCCTATGCAGCCGATTATATCCGATACTGTTTGGAGTGCAAGTCTTATACCTCTCCCAATGTCCTGGGTTCAGCTCTACCTCTATCCACTACTTGTCACCGTCGCCCTGTGGGGAGTTTTGACGATTGGGCTGCTGTGGCTTAACCGTCGCCACCCACACCTCAGTCGGCTCGTTCTCGTGGTGCTGATTGCGATGCTTGTGGTTGCACATCAGCAGCTGTGGGAAGTGCGCAACGATGTGAGTATCATGGGCTATTACCGGGCGTTCATCTCCAGCATGCTTATCTGGACGTGGCACGAGCTTGCCTTCTACAGCGGGGTATTGGCGGGGCCGTGGCGGGAGGCGTGTCCGGTGAATATCAGCGAGTGGGAGCGGCTGCGCTATGCTATCGCAACACATTTGTATCATATTATCGCCGTCGCCATCGAGGTGATTGGGTTGTGGTGGCTGCATGCCGGTGCAGAGAACATCATCGGCCCGCTCTCCTTCACCCTCTTCTGGATACTGCAACTGAGTGCCAAGCTCAACGTCTTGCTTGGCATCCGCAACCTTGAAATCAGCCTTTTGCCCAAGCATCTGCGTTATCTTGGCAGTTTTTGGGCCAAACGCCCTCACAATCCCTTCTTTCTGCCTTCGGTGCTGACCGCAAGCATTGTCGCATTGGCGCTATGGGCGCGGGCCAGTGCGCTTGCCCCCGATACGCGGGCGGTGGGGATGAGCCTCATCGCTGGCGTGGTGACGTTGGGCGCGTTGGAGCATTGGCTGCTTATCCTCCCCCCCAAAGACCATCGCCAATCGGTGGTGCGTAGCCGCTAACGCGGGCCAAGAGGCCGTCGGCCCACCATCTTCATCTCCCTTCTATCCCTCTTGAAAGACATTGGCATAGATCTTGCGTGGAAGTAGGGTGTATTGAATACGACGAACAATTATCGAGAAGATGTTGAAGATAGATTTGGGAGGTATTCTCCAACGATATGACAAATAGCACCTACATCACCACCAAGATGGAACGCAATACATACGACATTTCACGGAACGAACCGCATAACGAACTCTATACCGATGGCCAATGGATCAAAGACCGCCACGGTCGCACCGTGATGCTGCGGGGGGTGAATGTTTCGGGCAACTGCAAACGCCCAACCTCCCCCGACCCCATCACCGAGGAAAACCTCTACGACCACCGCAATGTATCTTTTGTGGGTCGTCCGTTTCCCCTCGCCGAGGCAGATGAACATTTTGCGCGGTTGCGCCGATGGGGGCTGAATTTCATTCGGCTGGTGGTCACATGGGAAGCGATTGAGCACGCCGGGCCAGGCCAATATGATGAGGCCTACCTAGACTACATCGCCCAGATTGTCCAGAAGGCGGGCGAGTATGATATCTCGGTCTTCATCGACCCCCACCAAGACGTGTGGAGCCGTCTATCCGGCGGCGATGGCGCGCCCGGGTGGACATTTGAAGTGGCAGGGCTTGATATCACCAAGTTTCGGCAGTCGGGGGCGGCGACGATCTACCCCTTCGACGAAGAGCCGTTTATTGGCCATTGGCTGACCAACTATACGCTTCTCGCCTCCGCAACGATGTTTACGCTATTCTTCGGCAGTGAGGACTTTGCCCCCGACATGCAGGTCAATGGAGAGTCGGTGCAATCCTACCTCCAACGCCACTATATCAACGCCTTTTTGGAGGTGGCGCGGCGGGTAGGTAATCTGCCGAATGTGGTTGGCTTTGGCTCGATGAATGAGCCGTCGTGCGGCTTTATTGGGCGGCATATGCATACCGACAACGAAGAGCTGTATATGCGCCGGTTGGGCCTCTCTCCCACGCCCTACGAGGCGATATTGTTGGGGGCGGGCTATCCGCAAGATGTCAAGGAGTGGAGCATTGGGTTGCGAGGTTTTATCCCGCGGAAGACCGTGCGGATGAACCCGAATGGCGTGCGGGTGTGGGAGCATGACCGCAACTGCATCTGGCATGAGCACAACGTGTGGGATGTTGACCACACCGGCCACCCCAAACTCCTCCGCCCACACTACTTCACCCATGTCATGCGCAATGGGCGGCCCTACCGCATTGATTTTGGACGCGACTACCTGCGCCCCTTCATCAACCGCTTCGCCAGCGAACTGCGGAAGGTGGCTCCTGACACGATCATGTTTATTGAGACGGTGCCGCGCCTTAAACTGCCGCGGTGGGGGCCGGATGATACTCCCAACATCATCAATGCGAGCCACTGGTATGATGTGGTGACGCTCTTCACCCGCATGTTCCTGCCCTTCCTCAATATGGACATACGGAAGAGTCGGCTTGTGGTTGGCACGCACCGCGTCCAGAGGATGTTTGCCGATCAGCTCGGCGCGCTCAAGCGGGCAAGCGTTGAGCGGTTGGGAGGAACCCCTACGCTGGTTGGCGAGTTTGGCATCTCCTACAACATGCCGTTCGGCATCAACTATCTGCTCAACTGGTTTGGGATGCAGGAACACGCGATCAATGCAAGTTTTGAGGCATTGGAGCACAACCTGCTCAATGGCACGCTGTGGAACTATACGCCCGACAACACCAACCGCGATGGCGATGGGTGGAACCGTGAAGACCTCTCCATCTTCAGCCGCAACCAGCAAACGCATAAGAAACACAAAGATGGCCATATGCTGGCGGGAGATGGGGAAAATAGTGTGTTGGATGATGGCGGACGGGCGCTTTCGGCTGTCGTGCGGCCCTACCCCTACCGCACCGCGGGCGAGCCGGTGCATATGGCATTCGATTGGCGCAGACACCGCTTTACGATGACCTTCCGCCACAGCCACGACCCGCATATCCAAGAGCCAACGGAAATCTTCTTCCCGACGCTGCACTATCCCGATGGCTACGGCATTGAGGTGTCCGATGGTACGTACCAGGTCGATAAGGAGCATCAACGGCTCTACTACTGGCATAGCACGAAGTATGAGTACCATACTATCCATATGTGGCGTGCTTAATCTCTTGTGCTTAATACCTTAAGGGGGTGAATATTATGGCGCGTGTACTAATCCTGTATGCCTCGGTCGGATCGGGGCATCGCAGTGCTGCCAATGCGTTGGCAGAAGTGTTTACCGCACAACAACACGAGGTGCGCGTGGAGGACGCGCTCGATCACGGGTCGTCCTTCTACCGCCAACTCTACGTTGATACCTATTTGGAGCTGTCGGAAAAGGCTCCCGCGATTTGGGAGTATTTCTATAAGCTCGCTGACGAAGATGATGCGAAACTTGTCAAAGATCTACGCATTTTCATTGACCGCTTGGGCGTGACTGATCTTGATAAGCTGGTTGAGAGCTATCAGCCGACATACATCGTCTGTACACACTTCCTGCCGCTGCACATCTTTGCGCGCTACAAGCGGAAGGGGACGTTATCACTCCCCGTGTACGCGGTTGTGACCGACTATACCGGCCACGTCTACTGGGTCTACCCCGAAGTGGATCACTATTTTGTGGCCTCGCAGAAGACCAAAGAGATGTTGGAGCACCGTGGCGTGTCGCCGCAGCGCCTCACCGTCACGGGCATTCCTATCAACCCCAACATCGCAAACCCTAAAGAACCGGCTCCACTGCAAGCCTCGTTCGGCATTGAGCAGACGCCGGTCGTGACCCTGATCGGTAGCGCGGTCAGCGTTGAGCGGGTGGAGCATATGGTGCAAGGGCTGCAGCAGGCGATGCGGGGGACACTTGTGGTGGTGGCCGGACGCAACCACGAGTTGCAGCAAACCCTCCAGAAGCGAGAGGGCAAGCAGCAAGACGGGGGGTGTGAAGTGCGGGTGTTGGGCTTTGTAGAGAACCTTGACGACCTGATCGCCGCCAGCGATATCGTTATTACCAAGGCGGGCGGGCTGATTGTCAGCGAGGTGATGGCACGCCATACACCCATGGTCATCATAGAGCCAATCCCCGGCCAGGAAGAGTGGAATGCCGATTATGTGGTCTCGACCGGCGCGGGGGTGCAAGTGCGGCTGGCGGAGATGGTGCCCACAGTCGTGCGGGGGCTGCTTGATACTCCCGAACGACTGCGGTTGATGCGGACGTGCGCCGAGCAGTCGGGCCGCCCCAACGCCGCCCGCACCATCGTTGAAGACCTCCAAACATTCCAACCATACTACTCATCCCACTCATCCACCGATGAGCACACCTCCTCACAAGAGGCGACATAAAGGGCATGGGGGAGGCGAGAGGGGCTAGCCGAGGTTGAGGACGAGCAATTTTGGCTCGGTCAGCTCTTCAATCGCATAGCGTAGCCCCTCACGGCCAAACCCGCTCTGCTTGACGCCGCCATAGGGCATATGGTCAATGCGCCATGTCGGCACGTCGTTGACTATCACCCCGCCAACGTCAAGCTGCTCATAGGCCTGCCAAATGCGGGCGATATCTTGCGTAAAGACCCCCGCCTGTAGGCCAAATTTGCTGTGGTTGACCTCTTGGATGGCGTCGGCAAAGTCGTGGTAGGGCTGGATGTTGATGACCGGCGCAAAAATCTCTTGGCACGACACCCGCAATGACACATCAACGTCGGTGAGCACGGTCGGCATAACCACGCCCCCCTCAACCGTGCCGCCGGTCACCACAGTCGCCCCTGCAGTACGAGCCTCATCAAGCCACTCTTGCACCCGTTTGGCCTCATCCGGCGCAATCAGCGATGAGAGATCGGTGGCGTCGTCGGCGGGGTCGCCAACCTGTAACGCTTGCACGGCGGGCACAAGTAAGCTCATTACCTTCTTGTAGACATCCTCGTGGACAAACACCCGCTGCACACTGATGCACGATTGCCCCGCAAATTGAAAACCGCCCGCCACAATGCGGTTGACGGCGTGGGAGAGATCGGCGTCGTTGTGGACAATCACGCCCGCATTGCCACCAAGCTCAAGCATCACCCGTTTGCGGCCCGCGCGGTTCTTGATCCCCCACCCAACCGCTGGACTGCCCGTAAATGTAATCGCTTTTAGCCGCTCATCCTCAATCAACGGGGCGGCATCACTACTCTTCATAGGCAATACACTCAACCCACCCGCAGGCAACCCCGCCGCGATAATCAGCTCAGCCAATTTGAGTGCGCTCATAGGTGTCTGCGAGGCGGGCTTGAGGATCACGGGGCAACCAGCCGCAATTGCCGGTGCGAGCTTATGCGCCACCAGGTTGAGCGGGAAGTTGAATGGGGTAATCGCGGCGACCGGCCCAATCGGGAAGCGGCGGACAATGCCTTGCCGCCCTTCGCCTGCCGGAGCCGCGTCCAGCGTAAGCACCTCGCCGGGGATGCGGGTGGCTTCTTCTGCCGCCTGCGCAAAGGTGAAAATACTCCGCTCGACTTCAGCCCGCGCCTGCTTGATAGGCTTCGCGGCTTCCTCCGAGATGGTGCGCGCAAATGCTTCGGCCTGCTCTTGCAGCGATTGCGAGACGGTGCGGAGAATGGTTGCGCGTTGGTGCGCCGCCAATGCCCGCATTGAACCAACCGCAGCGACCGATGCCTCAATCGCACGTTCGAGGTCAGCGGGGGAGGCGCGGTGGATGGTTGCGATGGGCTGGGCAGTGTAGGGGTTGGCAATATCGTAGGTTTCTTGGCCATCCACCCACTCGCCCGCCATACAAAGGTGATAAACCGGCAGAGACATAAGGATTTCCTCTATCTATGTTCAAAGTGCGGAAAATGAGTTAACCAGCCTCAAAAATGATACAGCAATTGGCATGATGATGATTATCTCCAACCAACGCCCCTTAGGGTCAAAATGGCCTACAAGAGCATCACCTGGTTGCGCGAGCAGGATGCCTGGTCGATGCCTGCAGGTGCCTGCCCTGCAAACCTATCTGCGGGACACGTTTCAGGTGGAGTATCAGTCGTTGCTAAGCTATTATACCGAATTCGGATGTATACTTATACTATCATCAAGCCAGCAACGGCCACCAGT
>CAZGLO010000029.1:0-40968 GCA_964526735.1 uncultured Chloroflexaceae bacterium
GTCCAACTGGCGTGTGTCCTCATTCTTCTACGGCAAAGTTTTTGAGACTACTTCACGTCCAGAAAGATCGTCAGTTTCGCCCCTGCTACCGCACATATGCTTTGGCCTGGTTCCAGATATCCTCAATCGGGTTCTGGCTCGGGTCGTGTGGCGCAAACCAGCGACACGTAATCTGCCACTCCGCTTCCGGCATCCCTGTGTTCACCGCCGCAAGATAGTCCCAAACCGCTCTCGCTTTGTGGTGACTGGCATTGTCCCAGACGATGGTCAGTTTCGCATTCGGGAAACGCAGATGCAGGTCGAGCAGAAAGTCCGTTGTGGATTGCGTATTGGCGGTGTGGTAGGGCACCAGATGGGTCACGCCTCTGACCATATCCACCGAACCATAATACGCCTGGCGCGTCCATCCGTTGTCTATAGGCACGGTGACCCGTTCGTTGCGTGGGCCCCAGACATAGCCGCAGGCATCGCCCCAGCACACGAAGCATTCATCGACAAACAGCACCATGCGGTCGCCACACCGGATTTCCTCCTGGTACGCGGACACATATATCGTCAATTCCTCCTGACGTTCCGCAATCAGGGTGTTGTTTTTTGGGATTTGTCGCCTGGGACTTCTTCCAGCTCAGTCCAGCCACGTGCAGGAAGTTATAATAGCTTTGCAACGACTGGTAGACAACCTGAAAGGTCTCCTGCAGATAGGACTGGAGCGCGGGCACCAACCAGGTTTCCTGCTCGCGCAGCCAGGCAAGGGTCTGGTCGCGTTGCTCGGTGGAGAGATAACTGCTAGCTCCGTGATAGCCCATCCGAAAGCCTTCGATGCTTGCTTCGGCAGCGATGCATTTCCATTTGCTGATGAACGCTTTCGAGACCTGAAGCATGGTCACAATGGTGTCGTAGGCAATGTTCTCGTGGGCCAGTTTGACGGCCAAGGCGCGTTTGTATTCGCGGGTGTCGCGGGTCTCGTCCAGAAACTGGTTCAAGGCATCCAGCATACGGTGCTCCTGGGAACAAATCATCGGTTATCTCTGGTTTCCAGTGTATTATATTGTATATTATACAAATCTTAATTTACAAACCAGACAGATTACTATTGTTGCATTTTGGGAGTATTTGGACAGCAAAACGACGGCAGTGTAACAGCAAAACGTGGTACAATCCTGCTCATGAACACTCAGGATACTCCAAACTCTCACAACATCCGCCATCCGAATGACCCTAATGGCCGACACCATGCTCATGATGACGCTACCACAGAACATACTGTTCACGCAACGGCAAGTCTGTTCCGCACCAGCACGATTACGCTCTTGTTTCAGGTATTGCTGGTTGGACTTGGGTTCGGCATTTCGATTATCTTGGCGCGGTGGTTGGGGGCAAGCGGGCGCGGGGCCTATACCCTGATGCTTCTCACTGCGATGCTCTTGGCGCGATTTGGGTCGTTGGGGATAGAGGTGTCGAATGCCTATTACGCCGCCCACCGCGATGCGCCACTCCCCGCCATGATCGCAAATTCGCTGCTTGTT
The DNA here is from genome assembly GCA_964526735.1 of uncultured Chloroflexaceae bacterium. Taxonomy (GTDB): domain Bacteria; phylum Chloroflexota; class Chloroflexia; order Chloroflexales; family Chloroflexaceae; genus JAAUSY01. The sequence goes on from CAZGLO010000029.1 coordinate 1,527, forward strand.
TGCCTGGTGGTAAGTGTGGTGCTGCTTGGGGCGACGTTTGGTATCACTCAATTGCCCGCTGTGCAGGACTATCTTGCCCGCAACTATGTCCCATTCCCGCTCTTCGCGGCGATGGTCAGCATTGCATTCCCCGCATCATTGCTCTCATTCTTCTTTTTTGGCCTCCTGCAAGGGCGAGAGCACGTGCTTGGCTTCAACTCCATCCAGACGACGCTCAACCTCATGCAGGCCATCATGCTGCTCATCTTCGTGGTTGGGCTGCAATGGGGGTTGGCGGGGGCGGTGTGGGGGTATGTCATTTCGTCGTTGGCGAGCGTGAGCGTGGGTGGGTGGTTCCTCTCAAGGATAACGCCATTCTCCCTGCGCCCCGATCTCGCCCTCCTCCGCCGAAGCCTTTCGTATGCGCTGGTCTCGTACGGCACCAATGTAGCGCTCTTCCTCAACTACCGCATTGACCAATTTCTGGTGGGGTATTTCCTGGGAGCGGCAGAGGTAGGGCTGTATATCGTGGCGGTCAATTTGGTGGAGCGGCTGTGGATGATACCTGAGTCGATTGCCAAAATCCTCTTCCCGCGCACGTCTTCCCGCGGCACCGCGGAGGCAAACATCATGACGCCACGGGTGGCGCGCACTGTTTTCTTGATGTTGCTGCTGCTCTCAAGTGGGCTGGCGGTGGTGGCAGAGCCAGTCGTGCTATTGCTCTTTGGAGAGGAATTTGCTCCAGCGACGGTGGCATTATGGTGGCTCTTGCCGGGGGGCATGGCGCTTGGGTATGGCAAAATCTTGATGAACGACCTGGCGGGGCGGGGGAAACCGCAATTGGGCCTTCTCGGCGCGGTAATTTCGCTCATCCTGATGCTTGCCCTCAACCCCATCTTCATCCCGCGGTGGGGGATAGCCGGATCGGCGGTGGTCTCTACCATCTCCTATGCGGCGGCGGCGGTGGTCTTCCTGATCGCCTTTGTGCGTGTTTCTGGAGTGCCTGCTACTCGCCTCTTCACGCTTACGGATGAGGATTGGCAATTGTACCGCTCGTTTATCGGCAATATGATGCTCAAGGCTCGCAAGCTATTGGGGCGGAAGGCAAGGGGTGGATGAGGAGAGAGAGTAAGAAGAAGGCAAGTTAGGCGCGTCGGCTCAATATGCGGTGGCTTGCGACAATCAACCCCCATATGCCCCATACGATGGGGGAAGGACGAACCATCCCCCACACGACCGCGTCGAACAGCCCGTGCACGCCAATGCCGATTTGGCTGCAGAAGAACCCCGCTCCGACGGCGATGGCGTGGTGGTTCCAGCGGAGCCGACCAAGGCGATATACCCGCCACGCCAGCAAGAACATAGAGAGGTAAATGGCCATCCACGCCACGAACCCTATCACACCTAGGTCAACCGCGACTTGCAGGAAGATGTTGTGCGCATGTTCACCGCGGCCCGGGCTGTGAAGTTCATAGGGGAGAAACCGCTCGATGAGGGGAAGAAATGTCCCCATTCCGATGCCGGTGAGAGGCAGGTCGCGGATCATATACCACGCCCGCGTCCATATTTCCATCCGCTTCTGTAAACCCATTGCCGCGGGGTCGGTCAAAAATCCGATGATGGCTTGGTAGTGGGGCATAAGCACAAGCCCCAACGCCGCTGCATAGCTCGCAAATACGGCTCTGAGGCGGGGGAAGATGAAGAGCAGCACGATGAGTAATTCGGCGACACACGCTATCAATGCGCCCCGTGATTGTGTCAGGAGCACCATGCCCCCCATTACGAGTGTGCTGAGCAGGGCGAGGAGAAGTGTTGGCCACGATGAGCCGCGCCAGCCAGTCAGCAGCGTGGCGAGGGAGAGGGGGAAGAACATAACAAGTTGGCCAGCCATCACGTTGGGGTTAATCGTGTCGGAGATGGTTGGCTTGAGGTGGTTGTAGATTTCGGGCGGGATGAAAGGGAGCTTGCGGTACGACCACCAAGTAACGCTTACGGTTGCCGCTATGGCAAGAACGAGGCCTACTGCTATCGTCCCGACAAGAAACAACCGTAAGCGCGATCGAGAAGAAATATCATTGACGACGGCGTAGTAGAGGACGATGCCTGTGAGAAGGCGAAAAACCTGTGTTTGAGTGACCTCTGGTATCGTGGTGACCCAAAGTGTCATCGGCATTAGGAGGAGCAGGAGAAGGATGGGCGCGTCAGCTATTGTTCTGACAGTCGGTCGGCCTGTCGCCGCCCAACGGATAGGCCAAAACCCGGCTCCGACAACCACCGCCGGGAGCAAGAGTTTTTCGGTTGCCATGCTCGCCCCGACGATTGCGATGACGAGCCAACACTCCAGGGAGGCAAGTAGCGAGAAGAATGACTTCAGAGGGATTGTTCTCCTCATTCCCTACGGAAATCTACGTTCCTTTGAAAGTCAACACGACCTTCACGGTACGCAGGATAACAAGTGCATCCAACAGCAACGACTGATGCTTGATGTAGTAGAGATCATACTGAAGCTTCATCAACGCATCTTCGACACTGCTGCCGTAGCGGTACTTTACCTGCGCCCACCCCGTCAACCCGGGCTTGACACTCAGCCGCGCGCGGTAGAAGGGGATGCTTTCCTGCAATTGCTCAATAAATTGTGGTCGTTCTGGCCGTGGCCCAACGATGCTCATATCGCCAAACAGCACGTTGATGACTTGGGGCAATTCGTCCAAGCGAGTGCGCCGCAAAAATTTCCCGACGTGGGTGACACGCGGGTCATCTTTCGTTGCCCACACGGCTTTTCCCTGGGTTTCAGCGTTGGGGATCATCGAGCGGAACTTGAAGACGTTAAATGTTTTTCCTCCCTTACCTGACCGCTCTTGGCGGTAGAAGATCGGGCCGGGGCTATCCAAATAGATGGCCAACGCAATGATTGGGAAGAGGAGAACCAACCCAATCAACCCCACCAGCCCAAGCACGATATCCGTGATCCGTTTGGTGAGGAGGTAGAACGTTGGGGTACTGGTGTTGTTCCAAAAGGTGAAGGGCACCCACTTTTGCCCAAGGTGCTCAACCGGAATACGGCCCATCACCTCTTCGTAGAAAAAGGGCATTGGCTTGATGGGGATGCCTTGTTCGTGGCAGTCCATCAGGATGTTGGTGAGATCGTTGTGCATCTCGTGCGTAATCGCCAAGATGATTTCATTCGCATTGGTTCGCTCTATCTGCCATTTCAAGTCGTCGCGCGTGCCGAGCATCGGGAAGCCTTGAACACGTTTTCCTTGCTTGGCGGGGTCATCGTCGATAAAGCCGACAATATCATAGCCGTAGAGGGTCTGCTGGATCGCGTGGGAGACGGTTTCTCCGGCCCACCCCGCGCCAACGATAATTGCCCGCCGCCGCATGTAGGGGTTGGCAAACACCCGAATATAGCTCACGCGCCAGGCGACAAGGAGAGTAGAGGAGATGAACAGGAAGAGAACGGGTACCATCCGGGGGAGGCTATGGGGATCAATATCTAGCACTTGCTGACTCGTCGCGATATTGCCGTGTGAGGCGGGTCTATCAAACACAAAGTAGATGACCATATAGGCAACACTTGTGATAAGAGCAGTGAGCAATATCTTCTGCGAGATGCGGGCGGGGTGGTTGGATATCTTGAAGTCATAACACTCATTGACCACCGCCACAATCGCCCAAATCAGTGCTAATGGAAGAAGCCACCCAAGTTGGCGGGTGACAAACTCATGATCAAGAAGAAGGTGAGGAGCGAGTAATGATTGTCCCCACATTGCCCCCATCGACGCGAGGGTGAGGCTTGCAAGATCGCCGAAGAGTAAGATCACCCGTCGTTCCGAAAATGGCAAGGCCAGACGATACCATGGGGGCGTATGCGAAATGACTCGGTGCCATCGAGGGGTTACGATATCAAAAGCGCCCATAATATCTCAAAGTACCTTTCTAATAATCATGGAATCAGTATTTGCACCCTTTCTAACGAACGTGTGGTCTGTTTGTTACACCACATCATAGATGTACCCGTATGCGATAGAGCGGTGGAAATCGAGAAAATAAAGGTAAATACGCGACACCGTATGGTGCCACATGTTCAAATTTATTGCAAGCGGTGGTTGCTCATCTGTGGCCATCGAGAAGGACACCTCTCCTCAACCGATGACTATGCTATACTAAGGGCGGCTGCCTGCGATGGCAGGATGTAGGCAGGATGTAGGTAGGATGTAGGTAGGATGTAAGCTGGATGTAAGCTGGATGTAAGCTGGATGTAAGCTGGATGTGTCAAGCATCATGCACGATGTATCATGCATCAATACATCAATGGGGGAACAGTGCATATCTTTGCTCCCACCCACAGCCGCTCTATTATTGTGCATCTATTGTGCATCTTTCACCTATATTGTACACGAAAAATGCGTTGTGGAGAGAGCGATTCCACGCTACTATTGAGATTCTCTATACCGTTTTCCTGACGCCATTCTATGAAACCACATGTGTTAGTTGTTGAAGATGATTATGACACCCGTATCACGCTGGCCTACCGGCTCCAATACGCCGGATACCGCGTGACGCACGCTCCTGACGGCGAAACGGCTGTTGATCTCCTTGAGACCGATTCGTTTGATGTTGTGCTGACCGACATCGTGATGGGGGATGTCAACGGTATTGAGGTATTACACACCGCCCGCCTCCAGCCCTACCACCCGGCGGTCATCATCTTGACGGGGCACGGCTCGCTGGAGACGGCAATTGCTGCGGTGCGCGAAGGGGCATATGACTACCTGCTGAAGCCGTGCGAGCCGGAGAAGCTGCTCAACTGTATTGCAGGGGCAATTGAGCGTCACCATGCAGAGCAGCAGTTGAGCCAGGCTACAACCACGCTCTTCTCACCGCGCAGCGGCCACTCCTCACGAGACCACACCGACTATCAGCCACACTTGTCTGCTCACCACCATGGCCATGTTGGTATTCTCCACGTCGGCTCATTAACCATTGGCCATTCGCGGAGAGATGTCTTTCTCGGCGATATGCCCATCCATGTTACCCCCATTGAGCACAGTATCTTGCGGTGTCTTGCCGAAACACAGGGAAATGTGCGTGGGTACAGCGATATTATCCGCTCTACTCACCACTTAGATGTCGATGATAATGAGGCCCAGATTATGCTCAAAACCCACATTCGCAATCTACGGCGGAAGCTGGGTAGCAACGTCATAGAGACCGAGCGCGGGATTGGGTATAAGCTTCTTCCGCCGGAGGAGGAGTAGCCGCAACGCCATAAACCGCCTCCATCACCCGGCGCACGCGGTTCCGCCACGTGTAGCGTTCAACATCACGGCGAGCTTGGTGGGCAGTGGCTTTTCTCCAATCAATATCGCTCATCGCATGCTCTATTGCGCGTTGCCACGCACCTACATCACTTGGCTCGCAGAGGACGGCATTCGACTCATTGAGGATTTCAAGAAACACTGGGAGATCACTCGAAATAATAAGCCGCTCAGAGGCCATATACTCAAACAACTTCATCGGACTCATCCACAGGCTTGTGTCATTCCCCCGGTAGTCTGATACCCTTGCTTGGTACGGCATCAAGAGGACATCACATAGCGCAAGGTGACTGGGAATATCGGCATTTGGGACAAAACCCACAAAATTGACATGAGTCATTCCGCGTGCTGCTGCCAAGCTCTGGTAGTGCTGAACATCCTCTTTTTGGCCACCGATAAGCAAGAAGAGCACCTCTGGCAACCGCGCGGCGATATCTAGAATGTGATCGATGCCGCGACCAGGGTACATATGACCAGCATAGCCAACCACAAACTGTTCCGAGGGGATGTTCCGTTGCAGGCGGAGTTCATGTTGGGTGGGGAGGTTTATAAAACGTTCAAGATCGACGGCGTCTGGCTCAACAAGGATCTGCTCAGGGGATAACACCCCCTCGTACTGCTCAAGAAACATATTCTTTAGCACATTGGTGATAACGACCATCTTCTGAAAGCCCTTCCCGCGTATCATTACCCGAAACCGCCCCTCAAACTTGCTCGTCGTGGGAGCATGGGCCTCAAAGATAACCGGGAAGCCCAAGAGCGATGCCCATGCCGCCGCCCCGACATCGCGGGTATAGATCAGGTCGATAGCCAGTTTTTTGGCCCGCCAAACCACCAAGACCCCATAGAGATGAGCCATCAGGTAGCCGATAGGCCATTGGCGTATCCACGGTAGCACAATGTGTTCCCAGGAAAAGGGCGTGTGTATGCCATAATGATGATATATTTCCTTGTAATCGAGTTGGTTTCTCCTTTCCATTGAGGCAAACAGAGAAAGGGAATATCCCTCTTGTTGAAATGCTTGACTCATCTTCATAATGTGGATGCTGTTGGCTTCGCGTGACGGGATACGACTGCTCGCAGGAGCTACATAAGCAACAGTGCGTGCGCAGTCATTGCCGTGGTTCATGTGGTCAACATGGTGATTGCTACGACCATTTTGGTCGGCTTGAGTAGAAGACATGCAACACCTCATCTCTCAGCAAAAAAGAGGTATCAGAGAAACACAGGCTACCTAGTGTTTGGTGGTGTCGCAATGTACGGCAATACGTTATGTCTTGGTGTTCTTAGAGAAATGTAACCCATGTTACAGGGACAGACAATATGCTCCTTACAAAACCTCCCCCTGGTGTAGATATGCATAGTGGGGGTGGACTTAGGCACCCTGCTCTGTTCGGTATGTTGGTTGCGTTTGGTAGGGGGTAGAAATAATTATAGCGTACGTTTTGCTTTTTTTCTAGCCTTCCGATGCGCCCACTCCCCTATTTGTTTGGAGATGATGCAAATGGTACCATTGAGAGGGCGAGGATGGGGGGAGACTGACACACAGTCATTGCTAGAGGCTACCTGTAATAGAAACAAGCGATATGATATGCTAGATTAGAGATATCCATGAACACAAGAGAAGCCGCTCGCAAGAAAAAGGGGATCATTCTGATAGTGGATGACACCCCCGAAAATTTGCGATTGCTGTCTAATATGCTTCGTGATCAGGGGTATGTGGTGCGGTCGGTGACAGATGGCAAGATGGCCTTCAAGTCGATCAGCCTTGACCCTCCTGATCTCGTTCTGCTTGACATCAATATGCCAGAAATGAACGGCTACGAAGTCTGCCAGCAACTCAAAAGAGAAAGCAGCACCAACCACATCCCCGTCATCTTTGTCAGCGCGCTCGACGAAGTCGTTGACAAGGTACGAGCCTTTACGGTTGGGGGGGTCGACTATATTTCCAAGCCATTTCAGATCGAAGAAGTCTTAGTCCGCATTGAAAATCAGCTTACTATTCAGCGCACCAAAAACGAATTACGCGAGGCCAACGATGAACTATCGCACCTTGTCCAAGAGCTTGAGCAGCGCAACCACGAAATGCACCTCCTCAACCAAATGAGCGATTTTCTCCAGCGTGCGCAGACTATCCACGAAGCGATTTCGGTGACGCTGCCCATTATGAAGCAATTGTTTGCCCATCAGCCCATGGCGCTCTACCTCCTCAACCCAGAAACCCAGATATTTGAACTTGCCACTCATATCGGCGAAGCAACGATGTTTTTGCCCACGGTCACCAACGATATGTGTTGGGCACTGCAAGGGGCACGGGTGTTTTTGTGCGAAGATGCGCAAACGTCGGTACAATGCCAACACATCAACCCGGCTGATGTGGCCGACCTAGCCGATTTAGCTGATACAAATAACAGAAACTACCCCTACCTCTGCATTCAGTTGGTGACGCGCGGCGAGACGTTTGGGTTGCTCCACCTTCGCAACGGCCCCCTTGAGCCAGAGGAGGAGTATGAGCGGTGGGAGCGCAAGGCTGTGATGGTTGCCGACCGCCTTGCCCTCTCCTTTTCAAACATCACCCTGCGAGAACAGCTCCATGAGCAGTCTATCCGCGACCCGCTAACCAACCTCTTCAACCGCCGCTACCTCAACGAGATCTTTAAGCGAGAATTGAGCCGTTCTCAGCGGGAAAACCTCTCTATTGGCATCATTCTTATTGATATTGACCATTTTAAGCAGTATAATGACACGTATGGGCATGAGGGGGGAGATGTGCTGCTTCGTAATCTTGGGGCGTTTTTGCAAGAGCATGTCCGTGCAGAAGATGTGGCGTGCCGTTTTGGGGGGGAGGAGTTTATCTTGGTCTTGCCAGGCTCCTCGTTGCAGATTACCCACGAACGCGCCTGGACACTCTGCCGCCAAGTGCGTTACATCACGGCGGAGCACGATGATCGTCAGCTTGGCCATATCACGCTCTCGGCGGGGGTGGCGTGCTTCCCCAACCATGGAAAAACAGTCGAACAACTGATTATGGTCGTGGATGATGCGCTCTACCGTGCCAAACGATTGGGGCGCGACCGGGTGTGTGTAGCGGGGCAGGAGTAGGAAACTATCCCGTGTGAATACTCCATATGGAAGATGGAAAAGACGGCAAGCTCTCGTATAATTCGGACAATGAATGATATGGTTGGGTTTTGAGATACCGTATCGCAGGAATGGTTGGAAAGAGAAGGTAGATCAATGCAACAGAAGAGTAGTATACTCATTGTTGATGATACACCGGCGGGACAGGACGTGCTAGAGGGATTGCTCCTAAACGAAGACTACGATCTCCTCTTTGCCAGCAGTGGGCGAGAAGCACTCGACTACGCAGCCCAAACGCTCCCTGATCTCATCCTTCTCGACGTGATGATGCCCGATATGGACGGTTTTGAGGTGTGTCAACACCTGCGGGCCACGCCTGCTCTCTCCGACATTCCTGTGATTATGGTGACGGCGCTCGACGACCAAGAATCTCGTATTCGCGGGATCCAGGCCGGTGCCGACGACTTTGTCAGCAAACCATTCAACAGCACCGAGCTGCGCACCCGCGTCCGCACCACCACTCGGCTCAACCGCTACCGGCGTCTCCTTGCCGAACGAACTCGCTTTGAGTGGGTAGTTGAACAAAACGATGATGGGTATGTGCTCTTAAACCACGATGACGAGATCCTCTACGCCAATCCGCAAGCCCACTCTTATCTTGGGATCGAATCGCATCGAAACCGCTCGCAAGAGATTGGCGGGAGCAATTCCCAGAGCAACAACCATCAAGACCTAGCTCATACCGCTGCTCAAATATCGTCCCACGTTGGCCCACCATCGTTCCTTGCCCAAGCTCTCTCTCTGTACCATTGCGAACCGGAATATGCGTGGGCAACGTGGAACAGATATAGCAAGGAAGAAGATCAGGCGACAGGCCAAGAGATAGGCCAAGAGATAGGCCAGGAAATAGACCAGGCCGACGAATTGCTTACCCGCTATCTCGTCCGCCCCGAAACCGAAACGACTCATGCGTTCTGGCTGCAGGTGACGGTCTTAGACCAAGCAACCGGAACCGACTACCACCGCTTGGTACGGCTGCGCGATGTGACCGAACAAATGGCAACCCAGCGCGATGTCCAAACCTTCCACCGAATGGTCTTTCACAAGCTCCGAACGCCCTTGGTCAGTATGTCTATGAGCATTGAAATGATGGCCAAGATGTCAAACGCTATGAGCCAAGAAGATATGACCGTTGTCGCTGAAAAAGCCTGGCTTGGCATCAAGCGGCTCCGCGGGGAAGTGGAAGATATTCTGCAATATGTCAAAGCACCAACGTTTGCCCGCGAAGGCACGGGGTGCCCTCTCACCCTCATCCCATCGCTGGTGAGCCAAGTCAGCGAGTCGCTCAACATACCGCAGCCCTATGTGACAATGGACGAGACGGTGGGAGAACACCAACTGGTGCTCTCGCAGCGCGCCATTGAGTGGATTTTGTGGGAACTCTTTGAAAATGCGCAGAAGTTCCACCCCAACCGCAAGCCGACGATTGAGCTAGCGATTTCAGTCGCGTCGGATGGCTGCTGCTCTCTTACCGTGATGGACGATGGCATTTCTATCCCGTTGGAGCAGATGCAGTATGTCTTTACCCCCTATTTCCAGGGAGAAAAGCACTTCACTGGCGGGATCGAGGGGATGGGACTGGGGCTTTCCATGGTCGCGGCGCTGGTGTGGGAAGTCGGTGGCACGTGCCGCATCGCCAACCGCCCCAACCAAGATGGAGTATTAGTCGAATTGCATATTCCTGCGAAGATTCCTTCGCGTGTTCTATAGATGTCTCTTTTGCTGTTCTCTTTCCTATAGTCTCAACAACCGAGACTTGATTGTCAAAGCCAGTTCCCTCAGGCGGACTGGCTTCTTTTTGTGCAAAAAAAAGGAGGACGGAGATATGCCCTCCCTCCCCACTGCGCTCTCGCCTTTTTTACCCCTTGCCGAGCTGTTTGGCTGACATTGGCGTGACCGAATAAACCAGGGCGCACTGCTCAAGAAACAGCTCAACCAACGACGGATCGAAGTGGCTTCCCGACTGCGAACGGATATGATCGCGCACTTTTTCCTCTGGCCACGCACTGCGGTAGGGGCGGTCGGAGCGCAACGCATCCCACACATCCACCAGCGCAAAGATGCGGGCCGCCAACGGGATCTCTTCGCCCTTCAGCCCACGCGGGTAGCCGCTGCCGTCCCATTTTTCGTGGTGGCAGTAGGGGATATCAAGTGCAGGCTGCAGGTAGGCGATGGGCGATAACCACTCATATGCATACACCGGGTGTTTGCGCATCAACACCCACTCCTGCTCATCAAGTGGGCCGGGCTTGTGCAAGATGCTGTCAGGAATGCCCAATTTGCCAATATCGTGCAGCAGCGCTCCCCGTTGCACATGGCCTATCTCTTCCTCTCCCATCCCAATCGCCTTCGCAATCGAAACCGTTAGCTCTGTCACCCGCAGAGAGTGGCCTTCGGTCTCTTTGTCACGCAGATCGAGCGCTTTGACCCACCCTACGAGCGTGGCGTGGTAGGAATCGGCAAGCTCTTCCTTTGAGCGGCGGGTCTGCTCTTCAATGCGCTCCCGCTCTTCCATCAGGTGGCGGTAGCGGTTGAGGCGCGTGATCGTCCGAATGCGGGTGCGCAGCTCAACGCGGTCGAAGGGCTTGGTGATAAAGTCGTCCGCCCCCGCATCGATACCCCGCAACCGCGATTCATAGTCGTCCAACGCGGTGACCATAATAATTGGCACTTCGGAGATGAGCGGGTGAGCACGGATTTCCTCGCACACCTCAAAGCCATCCTTGCCCGGCATCATAATGTCGAGCAGAACCAGATCGGGGGTGAGGCTCATTGCCTGGTCGAGTGCTTCGTAGCCGTCCACGGCGAACGAAAGCTCATACCCCTGCGAAAAGAGCAACGCTTCTAGGGTCTCTCTCCCCGCTGGTTCATCATCAACGATAAGGATTTTGGGTTGCATTGGTATCCTCCTTCTATGTGGGGATCCACGTAGGTATCTGTTTTAATCAGTGATTCAATTACGCCAAGCAGCTCTTTGAGCCGCACCGGCTTGCTGAGATACTCCGTCGCCCCCGCCGCCAAACACCGCTCCCGATCCCCCGGCATGGCCAAGGCAGTTAGGGCGACAATTGGGGTATTGATGAGGGCCGAATCTTGGCGGATGAGGGGTATCGCCTCCTCCCCCGACAGCTCTGGCATCTGAATATCCATAATGATGAGGTCAGGATGTCCCGACCGCGCAAGCGCCACCGCCTCAATGCCATTGCGGGCCGTCTTCACCCGATAGCCCTTCGCATTCAGAAAATCACTCGTCATCCTGATGGTGTTGTGATTATCCTCCGCAAGCAATATCGTCGGCGGGGGGGAGGGAGGGAGAGCGCCATTGGGCAATGAGCGCCGGAGCGCATGCTTGCACTTGAGGAGCATGTTGATGGCCGTGAAGAGGTCATAGCGCGAGATCGGCTTGACAAGATATTCCACCCCCTCAATGTGGTCAAATGGCTTCTCCAACACCGACGTAATCAACACGGGGATATCGCGCAGGTTCGGGGTGTTTTGCAGCACCTCCAAGATGGCCCACCCCGACATATCTGGCAAAATTAAGTCCAAGATGATGAGGTCGGGGCGCATTTCAGACGCCATCCGCAGCGCATCTTTGCCGCACGAACACACGTTGGTCTCTATGCCAATTTCGCCCAGGTAGCGGGAGATGAGTTCGGTCGCCGTGAGCGAATCATCCACGACCAGCACGCCGTCGAGGTGGCGGAACGGGTGTAATGCACAGCTTTGGTCGCATACCGCACACGCACACTCCATATGGCTGCAGAAGTCTTCTAACATACGCTGCTGCCAGGGTAACGCCAACACAAAGCGGCTCCCCTTGCCCTCTTCGCTCTCGACGGAGATACTGCCATTGTGCAGCTCTGCCAGCCGCGAGACCATTGCCAGCCCCAACCCCGCGCCAGAATATTGCCGCGACAGCTTGCTATCGACCTGCACGAAGGGCTGGAAAAGGAAGGGGATGCGCTCTCTGGGGATACCAATGCCGGTATCCCACACTGTAAACCGCACCACCTGATGCTCTCTGCTGCCCGACACCTCTATGCCGATATCGCCCCCCTCTGGGGTGAATTTGATGGCGTTGTTGAGGAGGTTGGTCACCATCTGCTGCAACCGCCGCTCGTCTGCATAGAGAAATTCGACAGTGGGATCGACCGTCGTGGTGAGGGAGAGCCGTCTTTCGGTAATCTGATGGCGGACGGCGTGGAGTGTGTGTTCGATGAAGGAAGAAACCCCCACTTTCCCCATCACCAACGACAATTTTCCCGACCCAATCTTGGCCAGATCTAAGATATCGTTGATCATGGTCAAGAGGTGCCGCCCACTCTCCCCTATGCGGCTAACAGACGTCTGTTGCCGTTCGTTCAGCGTGCCATAGGTCTCCTCTATAAGCGATTCCGACATCCCCAAGATGCCGTTGAGCGGGGTGCGAAGTTCGTGGCTCATACTTGCCAAGAAGGCGTCACGTTGGTGGGCGGCCTGGAGGAGATATTCGTTCACCCGCCGCAGATCGGCGGTCTGCTCCTCAATCTGGCGATGCAGCGACTCCTTTTGTTCGGCAAGTTGCTGCTCAATACGGATACGCTCTCGTATCTCTTCCGCGAGCCGGTCGTTGATATATGACAATTCTGCCGTGCGCTCTGCGACGCGCTGCTCCAACTGCTGCTCGTTCTCAATGTGTTGCATAAAACTACAGCTTTCAGCCTGATGTTGCCCCAAAAATAGAGGGTGTGATCAGTATACGATGGTTCTATGCGTTGCACGTCAACTACATGGAACATTCTCACATCCTCCACATGGAGTATGCCCATGAACTCGTTCAGCGCTCTCCTACAACACGCAGCAATCGGTCGGGGTAGTCACTTATAATCCCATCTACTCCCTCGGCGATGAGCCGCCGCATATCGTCCTCCTCATTGATCGTCCACGCCTGGATGCAGAGGTTGCGTTGGTGGGCGGTCTTGATAAACCGACGGCTCAAGATGTGGATACCGTCGTGCGCTTCGGGCACCTGCAATGCCACTCCCTTTGGGCTATGCAGCCGCCCAAGAAAGAGCTTAGAGAGGATAACCAACGCTTTTACCTCACCCGCCGTCGCCGAGGTGGCCACTTCGGGGCACGTTTCGCGGAAGGTGTTGAGCGTTGCATCGTCGAACGACCCAACAATCACCCGCTCTGCCATCTGGTGCTCTCGTATCAATGTGCAGAAGGGGGCAACAATAGGGGGATCTGCCTGTTTGATATCGACAATCATTGAGGTGGTGGGGAAGGTCGTCAAGACCGCTTCAAAGGTGGGGATGGTGATGCCCTGGCCGCGGAAGGGGAACGTCTCCCCCTCGTCCGCCGTCCAGCGATACCCCGCGTCAAGCTGCTGAAGCTCGTCGAGGGTGAAGCCGGTCACGGGGCCGGAGCCGTCGGTGGTGCGGTCAACCGTCTCATCGTGTATCACCACCAATGCGCCATCTGCCGTCGAACGCACATCCATCTCCAAGAGGTCTACTCCCAGCCTGGCCGATTGCCGAAAGGCGGTGAGTGTGTTCTCTGGCCATAAGCCCGCCCCTCCCCGGTGCGCAATCACCTGTGGCGAGCGGTCGAGGTGGGTGAAGAAGACGTGGTCAGGGGCGGGGTGTGCCAATACTGTCAATACACCGTAGGTCGTCCCAACGACAGTAACGACACCTAGAAGATAGGCCGCCCATCGTGGGGATGGTTTGCTTCGTGTGGTCATAGTGGTTCCTTGCTTTTTGCCGAATGGAGAGCGGCAAACCGTCAGCCGTCAGACAATCCCAAGCTCCACCGCCCGGACGGCGGCTTGCGTACGGTCTGAGACTTGAAACTTCTCAATGATATGTTTGACGTGGACTTTGACCGTGAGGGGGCTAATCACCAATTTGGCGGCGATTTGGCGGTTGGTGAGGCCTTGCGTCAGCAGCCGCAGGACATCTTTCTCGCGTGGGGTGAGGGTATCGTGAGGGGTGGGTTGGGCAGCATGCTGTTCGCCCGACATCGTCTGCAACAGCCGCTGGGTCAGCTCGGTGTTGAGGAAGGACTCGCCCCGCAGGACGTGGCGGATAGCCCGCAGGAGTTCGCGCCGACTCGTATCTTTGAGCAGGTAGCCTGCCGCGCCCGCCCGTATCGCCGCCGAGAGGTAGTCGGGGTGCTCGTGGATCGTCACAATGATGACCTTGGTGGTGGGGGACACCCGCTTCATCGCCCGCGTCGTCTGCAAGCCGTCCATCTCTGGCATACGGATGTCGATCAGGGCGAGGTCGGGGCGCAGTCGTTGGCAGAGATCGAGCGCCTCATTGCCATTGGTCGCCTCGCCAACCAACTCAAGCCAATGCTCGCCAATGATCATACTCCGCACTCCGGCGCGCGATAGCTCGTGATCATCGGCCAAAATGATGCGGGTCTTTTCAGTTGCTTCAGAGATGGAGGTGTTCCGTTCTTGATATGGCTCGTAGGTATCTTCTGTCTCTGGCAGCGGCACTTCAGCGGTGATATGTGTGCCTTTCCCCGGCTGGCTTTCAACGCGGAACGTCCCGCCGAGCAAGGTCACCCGTTCGTGCATCCCAATCAGCCCAATATGCTCCCCCGCCGCGCCCGCTGGAGGAGACTGCTGCGCAAACCCATCCCCCCAATCCTGCACTTCCATCCGCACGGTCTGCTCATCCCACCGCAGCGAAACACGTACTTTTCTCGTATTGGCGTGCTTGCGGATATTGGTGAACGCTTCTTGGAAGATGCGGAAAAAACCGGTTTCAATGGCTTGCGGCAGCCGATCTGCCTGCGTCACCTCTTCATACTGTACCGTCCAGCCTTCCGTGCGCATCGCCTCGATCTCCATACGGATGGCGCTGGCCAGCCCAAAGTCGTCGAGGGCGATGGGACGCATACCGGCGATGGCGTGGCGAGTTTCGCGCACGACGCGGTGCGCCAATTCGACAATCTTATCTAGCTGGTAGACCGCCTGCTGATCAGGAGGCGTATAGTTGTTGGCGAAGGTTTGGAGGTGTTGGTAGGCGCTGGTGGCGATTTGAGCCAGGCCGTCGTGCAGCTCGTAGGCCATCCGCCGCCGTTCCTCTTCTTGCGCCACGAAAAGCTTTTCTACCAAATCTTGCAATTGGCGTTCGCGGTCGGAGAGCTTCTCAAGCAGCTGAATGTGTTCGGCTTCTGCCTGCTTGCGGCGGGTGATATCGCGGATGATGATTTGAATGACCGACGGCGCTTCGTGGAGCACCGGCGCTGCATGCACTTCGGTGGGGATAGCTTCGCCGTTGGGCCGCTGCAACGACAGCTCTATGCTTGACACGGGTTCGCTCTTGGCCAGGACATCTTTGTCCAGAATGGTCTGGAACCACGCCGCGTAGGTCGGTTGTTGATCGGGGATAATAAAGCCAAGGAATGGCAAATCGACCAATGCCCCGCCATCCTCCACGTGCATCATCGTGGCGATGGCCGGATTGGCCAAGCAGATGACCCCATTGTTGTCCACAAGCAAAATGCCATCGGGAGAATACTCAAAGAGGCGCTCAAATCGTGCCCGTTCATACACCAATCGCCGGTAGCGGTTCAGGCGAATGATCGTATGCACCCGCATGCGCAGCTCGGCGCGGTCGAAGGGCTTGGAGATGAAGTCATCTGCCCCCTCCGCAATGCCCTCCAACCGCGATTCGCGGTCGTCAAGCGCGGTGACCATAATGATAGGGAGTTCGGCAAGGGTGGGGTCGCCGCGGATACGCCGACACACCTCTATCCCGTCCATCATGGGCATCATCACGTCAAGCAGCATCAGGTCGGGGCTGAGGGCCGCCGCTTGCTCTAAGGCTTCCTGGCCGTTGGTGGCGAAGACAAGCCGATACCCCCGCCCATAGAGCAGTGATTCGAGCGTCTCTCGCCCAACCGCTTCATCGTCAACGATCAAAATGGTCGGAATGTGCTCCAAGCAGCTTCCTTCCATGTACGAGATGCATATTTATGACCTCGTCACATCTTTCCCCACTTCTTTCAGGTGCGTTTCGATGGTCTGTACGAGCTTTTTGAGGTTGACGGGCTTGCTCAGGTAGTCATTGACCCCGCTCTGCAGACACCGCTGCCGATCTCCCGCCATCGCCAACGCAGTCAGCGCGATGATAGGGGTGCTGGCGAATTGCTTCTCCAAGCGCAGGTAGCGCGTCGCTTCAAATCCGTCCATCCGCGGCATCTGGATGTCCATCAGGATGAGATCAGGGGTTTCTTCCTTGGCGCGGTCAAGCGCTTCCACGCCATTGCGCGCCACCGCCACCTGATAGCCACGGCTCTCAAGGTAGTCGGTAAAGATGTCAAGCGTGGTCTCATTGTCCTCTGCAATAAGGATAATCGGTGCGGTGGTGGCTGGAGCCGATGAGGCCACGCGGCCCGTCTGCTGTACACGTCCGACCATCTCCTCTTCCTCCGGCGGCTCTTCGACCATGTGGCTTGAGTGCCAGGGCAGGGAGAGGGTAAACCGGCTCCCCTTAGTTTCCTCGCTCTCCAGCTTAATACTGCCGCCGTGCATCTCAACCAACCGCATCACCAAAGCAAGACCAAGGCCCGTTCCTCCTGCTTCACGCGACAACGTCGAATCAATCTGGATAAATGGCTGAAAGAGCCGCTTTTGGTCTTCGGGCGAGATGCCGATGCCCGTATCCCAGATGGAAAAACGGACGATGTTATGTTCTGCATCTGCGCTGACATTCAGCCCGACCTGGCCCTGCTCCGGCGTAAACTTCACGGCGTTGGTCAAGAGGTTGATGAGCACCTGCTTGAGCCGCCGCGGGTCGGCATAGATCGTCGCGTGGTTGGGCGCTTTGGGCGAGACAATAACCCGTTGGGAGGCGTCGTTAGGCGGGTCGATAGCCTCGTCGATCTCAAAGAAGACGGCGATTTTCTTCTTGTGCGCCTGCTGCTTGATAAACTGGAGGCTTGCTTGGCAGAGCGGCTTGATCAGCGTCTGCTCATAGGCAAGCTCCACGCGGCCCGCCTCGATTTTGGAGAGGTCGAGGACATCGTTGATGAGCGAGAGCAGGTGTCGCCCACTCGATTCAATCGTCTGCAGCGAGCTAAGTTGCTTCTCGGTCAAGTCACCAAACACCCTCTCCTGCAGTGTCTCTGCTAGCCCTAAGATGGCATTGAGCGGGGTGCGGAGTTCGTGGCTCATGTTGGCTAAAAATTCATCTTTTGCCCGCATCGCGCGCATAAGCTCTGCATTGGTGCTGCTCAATTCTTGCGTCCGTTCTCTCACCCGCCGCGCCAATGAGGTTCGTTCTTCTTTGAGCCGCTGGAATGCTTGCGCATTGACGATTGCCATCGCGACTTGGTTGGCTATCCCCTGCAGCAGAAGACGGTCATTCTCATCCACCTCGCGCTGCTCTCCCACCGTCAAGATGGTAATAAGCCCCACTATGTTGCGTTCATGAGTGATGTTGACACCGATGAGCGTTTGAACGTCCATCTGAATAAGCATACGGTAGTTGGGCAGCCACGGCCTGACCTTGATATTCGGCACGATGGTCACTTGCTGGTCAAGCTGAAGATCACCACCGCGCACAAGGGTGTCCCCCATATCCCAAACTGTGTCAGGGAAACCGATGTGGTAGGCCGGAGTAAGCACGTCAAACTCTTTATCGTACAAACTGACGATAACAATCGGCACATCAAGCGCCTGCTGGATCTCTTCGCATATCACGCCCAGCACTGATTGTAATTCGGGGGTTTGGTTGACGCGCGACGAGATACGTGCCAGGATCTCGGCATTTTTCGTGTTGCGGCTCATCAACTGTTCATACTGCTTGCGTTGGGTGATGTCCATCAACATCGTCAAGAGGCAAAGCTCACCGCCAAAGATGATATTTTCGGTTGAGATGAGGAAATCGAGTGTGGTGCCGTGCTGAGACTGTACGCGGATTTCCTCTTCCTGGAGCGATTTCCCCGCCTTGACCCGCGATTTGAGCACCATCAGCCGCTCTGGCGCAATCGAAAGCCCCAAGGTGTGGACTTTCCGACCCCGCACCTCCTCCCGCGTACGTCCAATCAAGCGGCAAAAGGCTTCGTTGGCATCGTGGATGGTGCCATTGGAGATTTGGACTATGACAATAGAAATGGGATTTGCATAAAATAGACGGCGGAAGAGGTGTTCCGAATTGCTATGTACTGTTGTTTCCTGGGCGTGGCCGTGTAACTGTTGAAGCAGTATCTCTACGGTCTTCTCTAATGCCGTGATCTTGTTTTGGAGATATGCGTTTTGGGTTTGTAATTCATCACGCATCGCCCTCTCCTCGTGGAGAATGCATTACAAGGGTTCCTAGGGTGTCTTTCTAACGAGCTATAGCTCTCCATTGTACCACTGAGTGTACCGTTTGAATCAATTTTTGTAAACTCACTGGTTTTTGTAAATATTCATTTGCACCCGCATGTATGTATTTTTCTCGATCTCCCTTCATCCCCGATGCAGTTAACACGATAATTGGTATGTGGGAAAGAGTGGCATGGTGCCGAATCCGTTGCATTGCTTCGAGTCCATTCATCCCCGGCATCTGGATATCCATAATAATGAGCGACGGCGGGGTAGTGGTTGCTTTTTCGAGTGCGTCTGCGCCATTGTACGCCGTCGCCACCTGGTAGCCGCAGCTTTCAAGATACTCGCCAACCAGCTCAACCGTGACTTCGTTATCATCTACCAGCAACACAAGCGGCGACCCGGGTGGGGCAGTTGGTTGGGGAGGGGGGGGTAATCTTTGGTGGTGCTCTGAGGAGTGTGAAGGGTGTGTCCCACTAGGCGGACTACCCGATATGCCTTGCAATGCCCCTTTCCTATACACTATTGCGTCGTGCTTCGTTATTTGACCGGGAGGGGGGGGGGATCCCTGTGGCTTGTGCCAAGGGGGTGGGATAATAAATCGGCTTCCTTCTCCTTCTGTGCTTTCTACCCTCACCCTTCCGCCGTGGAGTTCGGTCAGGCGGCGGATAAGTGCTAGACCTAATCCCGTCCCGCGGAACCGCTTGGTCAAGCCGCTATCGAGCTGCGTGAACGGCTGAAACAAGCGCTCTTGATCAGCGGGCGAAATCCCTGGGCCGGTATCCCACACGACAAAGCTGATTATATCCCGCTCTGGGTCGGCGTGGACGTTAAGCCCAATTTCGCCCCCCTCCGCCGTAAACTTAATCGCATTGGAGAGCAGCCCCACCAAGATCTGTTTGAGACGGCGTTGGTCGGCGTAGATGGTAGATGCTCGTTCATTTGGGTCGAAGAAGGGGCGGTGTGTCGAGGGCCGCGTTGTCAGGACATCGTCCATCTCAAAGAAGACCGAGATGTTCTTTTTAATAGCCTCATGCTTGACGTTTTGCAAGCTCGATTGGCAAATTATCTCTATCGACCCCTGTTCGGGATCGAGCGTAACCTTGCCCGTCTCAATGCGGGAGAAATCAAGCACATCGTTGATGAGCGCAAGCAGTTGCTGGCCGCTGGTCTCGATGGTTGAGAGACGTTTATGCTGCTTTTCGTTGAGCGTGCCATAGATTTCTTCTCGCAGCGACTCGGTCAGGCCGAGGATGGCATTGAGCGGGGTGCGCAGTTCGTGGCTCATGTTGGCCAAAAACTCATCCCGCGTGCGCAGGGCTTTGGCAAGCTCTGCATTGGCTTCACTCAGCTCAAACGTCCGGTCAACCACCCGCTGCGCAAGTAATGCCCGCTTTTGCTCGACATCGGCGAACAACCGTGCACTGGTCATAGCCTGTGCGGTTTCGTTGGCAATGCCTTCAAAGAGGTGTATCTCCTCTTCAACAAAGAACCGTTTTTCATCCACCACCGCCACGATCAGCAGCCCTAAGATGGCCTGGTTGCGCGTAATCATGGTGAGCATCAAGGTGCCAATATTGGCGGCCAGGAAGATATCTTGAAATGGGGAGGTGCGCCTCGTGGAAACGTCTTGCGTATCTTGAATGATGAACGTATCGCCGTCGTGTTGGCGGAATAACGACGCGATGAGCTGGTAGGGGATAGGATCAAGTCTTTTGGTGAGAGAGAGCGGCAGTCCGTAGATCTTATCGATCACAAATGCATCTTCTTTTTCCCGGTAGGTGCAGACCGCCGCGATGGGCGTGTGGAGCGCTGCTCGCGTCTCATTGGTCACAATATCGAGGATTGATTCCATCTCTATCTGCCCATTGAGCCGCCCAGAGATGCGCGCAATCGCTTGGGCACAACTGGCGTGGAGCCGTATCTCCTCTTCGGCATGCTTCGACTCGGTAATATCACGGGCGATGCCTTCTATCGCCACCACGCGGCCCGTCTCATCCGCAATGGGCATAAACCGCTGCTCAATCCACACCGTATGACCATCTTTGTGGATCCAGCGCAGAATGACAGGGGTATTGAAGGGTGTTACCCCTTTACGTATCTGGCTGAGGAGGTGGAAATCTTCGGGGCAGACAATCTTCATGGCCAAGTCGGGGTCGGCATAGTGCTCTTCGGGCGTATAGCCGATAACAGTGGTAGAAGCCGGGCTTACATACTCAAATGCAGGAGCAGGATAAATGCGGAAGCGGTAGATAATGTCGGGGGCATGTTCGCCAATGCGCTCGTATCGTTCCTGGCTTTCTCGAAGCGCTTGCTTGTCCGTGGTGATATCCTGGATGGCACCATAGATGCGTACAAGCCGCTGCTGCTCCTCATCCCATACAGGGAGACCAAAATCGCGTACCCATCGCTCCTCCCCCGTACTCGTGATAATCCGGTATTCATCAATGGAGGGTTGGTTGGCGAACAACCGCTCAAGCCGTGCCTCCATCTTGGGGATATCATCCGGGTGAAACAGACTCTTCCAATCGCTCGCATTCCAATCGTCAACCGAAAACCCAGTGACCGCAGCAAAGCCGGTCGTGCTTCGATGCCCCCATTCGTAGGTGAATGAGCCATCTTTATCAACGCGAATGGCATAGCTGTAGTCTGCCAGCAGGTGGAGGAGGGCTTCGTACGGCTGGATGTTGGGCATGGTCTTGGAGATGTTCAATGGTCTGTTGGAGGTGAGCCACCTGTTTTCGTGACTACTCCCAACCCTTAAGGATTGGGCTTCTCGGGTCGAAACCCAGGCTGTGTAGCCCCACAGCCAGAATGTGACTGCGTATAGCATACTATCACACGCCCGTTCTGTCAACATCGAAAGCGGCTGAAGCGGAGAAAGCCCTTATATCCCAGGGCTAAAGCACCTGGGCTTTACGGGCTATCCGTAAGATGGCGTTTTCTTGTTGGAGCATGTTGGGTAGCTCACTACCATAATTGTACGACATATGCTCTCTTCTTTCCGCTGGTACGGGGCTGGCCCCGACACGCCCGAAGCTGCGTGCCGTAGAACCGGAGTGGTTACGAACGGGTTGAATCGTAAGAGTATGGGTGATAGCCTTTTCAGTACGCGGTTGCCCTACGCAAGTGGTAAAGATTCTGCTATTGCACAAGGGAACTCTTGGGTATTTGTTGTATTCTTTATTATACAACATTTGTGTTTTGAAACAAAATGGTTATTCAATAGTCGTTTCCTTCCTATTCTCTTCTGTTCTTCGTAGTATACGCGATCTCAATCATCTTGTCTCAACGATTATTACCAGAATTGTGTGTAGATTTGTGTGTATTCTGTATGTATCCTTTACTTCTGCTCCTGCCTGCAACTCCGTCGCCTTTTTTGGTACAATAGAAATTGCCACAGAGAAAATCAGCTTACCGCACCATGTAATGGAGGTGCACCGAGGAAAGGAGAGAAGAGTGGCTCGATATCCTTATTGGAGAACCGTGTTGTACACTATCGGCCTGGTGTTGGCCATAACCGCGTGCATGAGCGATAATAATACCACAAATACGACCGTAACGGTTCTTGGCCCGCTGGTCAGGGAGAAAGCAGATCGCTTTGAAGCGTGTATGCAGCCGTTTGAAGAGCGAACAGGGATTGATGTGGTCTACGAGGGCAGGAGCGACGCCGAAACTCACCTCGCCACCCGTCTTGAAAATGGCAACCCGCCCGATATCGCAGGCTTCACGCAGCCGCGGTCATTGGCCCGCTTTGCCGATGACGCGCTTGATGTCACAACGCTTGTGAGTGATACCGGCTTTTTTGCCCAGCAGTATGAGCCACATTGGCTGCGGATGGCGACGGTTGTCAACAATGGGAGCAAGAATGACGACAGCAACGACACGAGGAATGACAGCAAGAACAGTGGGAAGATTGTCGGTATCTGGCACCGTGTCACGCTCAAGAGCCTTGTCTGGTATCCACCCGTTCCCTTCCAAGAGGCGGGCTATGAGGTTCCGCAGCAGTGGGATGAGCTGATTGCATTGAGCAACCAGATGGTCGCTGATGGCCAGACGCCATGGGCCGCCCCAATGGAAAGCGCTGCGGCCACCGGTTGGGTGGGGACGGATTGGGTGGAAGATATCTTGCTTCGCACCACCACCCTTGAAACCTATGATAAGTGGACGCGGGGGGAATTGCCCTTCGACTCCCCCGAAGTACGGCGGGCGTTTGAGCTGATGGGCACCATCCTCAATAATGAGCAGTATGTGTATGGCGGCACTATCCGCATCTTGGCCAACTCGTTTTTTGATTCGGGCGAGCCGCTCCTCGCCTCGCCGCCGGACGCCTATATGGTCAAGCAGGAAAGCCTTCTATCGACATGGCAATCACCGATGCCCTCAATTGGGCCAAAGGCAGATCTCAATGTATTCCCCTTCCCGCCCATCGACCCCGCTTCTGGGCGTCCCGCATTGGTGGCGGGCGATGTTTATGCGGTGTTCAACGACCGCCCCGAAGTCCGCCAAGTGGCCGCCTATTTGGCCACCGCCGATTCGGTCAAGGCGTGGGTCGAATGGGGAGGATCGCTCTCGCCACACAAGGATATCAACCATGATTGGTATAAGCCCGGCGACCGCGCCATTGCCGAGATCCTGTATCAGGCCGACCACGTGCGCTTTGATGGCAGTGAGCTGATGCCGCCGTCGGTTGGCGCGGAGCGGTTCTTGACGGGCGTGGTTGAGTACCTGTCCGGGGGCGATCTCGATCAGATTTTGAAGGATATCGATAGGGGGTGGCCGCATCCCCCTGCCAATGAGTAGGCCATCTCGGTGTTGTAGAAAGGAAACCCCTGCATGGCGAGTATCACGTTTGACCATGTCTATAAGCAGTTTGACCAGGTTGAAGTGCTCAAAGACTTGCATTTTACCATCGATGATCAAGAATTTCTCGTATTGGTCGGCCCGTCGGGATGTGGGAAGTCAACCGCTCTGCGCTGTCTGGCGGGGCTGGAAGAAGTCACGAACGGAGCCATCCTGATCGGGGATCGGGTGGTCAACCACCTGCACCCCAAAGAGCGCAATATTGCAATGGTCTTTCAGAGTTATGCCCTCTACCCCCATATGACTGTCTACGATAATATGGCCTTCTCGCTGCGGCTCCAGAAAATGCCCAAGGAAGATGCGAAACAACGTATCCACGAGGCCGCCGATATCTTGGGGATCGGCCATTTGCTTGACCGCAAGCCAAAAGCTCTCTCTGGCGGGCAGCGGCAACGAGTGGCGTTGGGACGGGCGATAGTCCGCAACCCATCCGTCTTCCTGATGGACGAACCGCTCTCCAACCTCGACGCCAAACTGCGTGTCCAGACGCGGGCGGAGATTAGTAAGCTGCATCAACGCCTCAAAACGACCTTTATCTACGTAACCCACGACCAAACCGAAGCAATGACGATGGGCACGCGCATTGCCGTGCTCTACGATGGCCTCCTCCAACAGCTTGATACCCCGCAAACGCTCTATGACCAACCCGCCAATAAGTTTGTCGCGGGCTTTATCGGCAGTCCGGCGATGAATTTCTTCGAGAACGCGGTGCTCAACCGCGCCGATGGTGGGCTTGTCCTCGATATCCCCAATGGCTTCACCCTGCCCATCCCCAAAGAGAAAATCTCCGCGCTTGATAGCCATATCGGCAAGCAAGTTATTTTTGGCATCCGGCCAGAGAATATCCACGATGCGGCATATCTCCCGCCGGGCGTGGAAGAAACAGCACGTATCCAGACGAACGTTAGCGTGACCGAGCGCATGGGAAGCGAAATCTACGTCTACCTCGAGCAGGGTGGGCGAGAGTTCGTTGGGCGGTTTGACCCACGCTCCGACGTGCGCACCGGCCAGCATGTGAACGCCGTCATCAATATGCAAAAAATGCACTTATTCGACCCCATGACCGAAGAAACCCTCGTTTAACATGGCCACTGCCCCCGAGCTGCCCACCACCGTTCATCATTGCCTCCCACCGCCCATTATCGCCCACTATCTGCCCTGTTCCTGATCCATCAGCCGCCGTACCTGATTGGTCGTTGGCAGGGCGGGGATCGCCCCACGGCGTGTTGTCGTTAAGGCCCCCGCCGCATTGGCAAAACGCAAGGTCTCTCGGAGGTCGTCGTGCTGCCAGAGAAGGGCAGGATGGCGCGCCACCGACGCAAGTAAGGCCGCCATCCATCCATCTCCCGCGCCGGTCGTATCAACCGTATTTACCGCATATCCGGGCACTTCGCCCTGGAAGGTGGGAGTGTAGTAGCGGCATCCCTTTGCGCCGCGGGTCACGGCCAAGAGCCGTAGCCCATGGTGCCAGAGAGAACGCACCGCTCGATCAATGTCGTCATCCTCCGCCAGAAAGGTCAATTCTTCCTCATTTACCTTGATGATCGCTGCTTGCGGCCATTGTGAGCGTATCGTCGTGCGGGCAACCTCCTCATCCGTCCACAACGGCAGACGGAGATTGGGGTCGTAGGCAATCAATGCACCTGCTTGGCGCGCACGGGCCAATGCATGAAGCGTTGCGGCGCGCGATGACTCGTGGATGAGGCTGATCGAGCCAAAATGGATGACGGTGGCATCGGTAAGCAGGGTCGTGTCAACTTCCGACGGTTGGTAGAGCATGTCGGCGCTTGGGTGGCGGTAGAAAAGAAATTCAGGCTCGCCATCCCGTTGTAGCGAGACAAATGCCAAAGCGGTGCGCGCGCGGGAAGTGCGCACCACGCCCCGTGTCTCCACGCCGTTGCGGGTGAGCGTCTCTACCAGCACCTGCCCCCATGGGTCATCGCCCACCTTGCCAAGAAAGCTACACCGCATCCCCAACCGCGCCACCCCAACTGCCACATTGGCGGGTGCCCCGCCCGGTGCAGGCTCAAAAGCGGGCGCTTCAACCAACCGGACACCTGGTTGCGTTGCCACAAAATCGATGAGGAGTTCTCCTGTGGTGACGACGTGTGCCATTCTACTGCCTTTCTCTCGCCTTCTTTCCCCAGTGTGCAGACCGATCTCTGCGGCTACTGGGCGCGGCTATTGGGGGCGGCTATTGGGGCGGATAGTAACCGGATGTGTCCCGTTGCCGTTCTGTTTCCCCGCCAATACCCGTTGGCGGGCGGCGTGCTTTGTGACGACCTGCATCCCAAGACGGCGCAATGCCCACGTTAGCCCACCTTGCAGGTCAGACCGCGTCACAATGCCGGAGAGGTCTATCCCAAGATGTACAATCGTCTGCGCAACGTCGGCGCTGATACCGACAAGCACGACCTCGCAGCCAAGTAGTAAGCATGCCCGCGCCGCCGAAATAAGATATGCCGCCACCTTCCCGTCGATGATAGGTACCCCCGATACATCGAGGATGACGACTTCCGATTGGTAGAGGGAAATCGATTCGAGCAGCCGTTCGGTGATGGTGGCCGCACGTTGCTCATCGATATCGCCAATGAGCGGCATCGTGAGGATGCCATCCCACACCTGGCTGATGGGGCTTGACAACGATAAAATCGTCTCACGTTGTTTGATTGCTTCCTGCTCGCGCTGCTCCAATTCGCGGCGGGTCTGCTCAATGGCGGTGAGTTGTTGCGAGACGATTTGCTTGTCTGTTTTGAGGCCGCGCTCGCGCTCGATGATATTGGTCACATCGCGGTGCAGCACACCCACAAAATCGATATCACCATTGTCGTTGTGCACCGGAATGTATGTCACCTCCACCCACACCTGCACCGCACTCAGGTCTAGCCCCACTTTGTCGGTGTCGTAGGGGACGGGGGGGATGGTGACGGTCTCGCCCTGCGCCACGCGTTTGAAGATATCGCCCACCCCAAGCGAGACGTTCTGGGGGTCTTCAAGCATATTGAAGCACCCGACCAATATCTCCCGCGGTGCGCGCCAAAACTGTTCTGACATGCGGTTGGTCGCGACCATCAGGCCATCCCGCCGGTATAGCTGCATGATAACGGGGAGATCATCAAGAAATGACTGGATACATGGTAATGATGCTGAGCTGTCTTTCAGGTAACCCATGAGTTCTATTCCTTCTGCTGCGCAACACGGTTTGCAAGAGTTCTGTTATTCGTACGTCAGCACTTCGCGTATGGTGATACGTGAGGCGTTCCAGGCAGGGAGAAAGCTTGATACCGCAGAGATAACCGTGCAGATGAAAAACCACAATACCATGCCAGTTAGCGAAAAACGGAAGGTGAGCGATGCGGAAAAGAGAATAACCCCCATCCCGTAGCTCATCGCCTTCCCAATGAAGATGGACAAGGGTGCTCCAAGCAGCCAACTCAACATCCCGATCAATATCCCCTCTACCATGAAGATTTGCAGGATGATGTAGTCTGTCGCGCCGATTGTCCGCATCACGCCTATTTCGCGGGTTCGTTCGATCACATTCAGGCTCATCGTACCAGCAAGCCCTAGCCCACCCACGACCGCAATCAGCGTGGCCATAAACAGCAAACTTGCCGTCATAACGCGAATGACTTGTTTATCGCTTTCGCTTAACTCTGACATGGTCTTTGTCGAGCTGACCTCAATGCCGCGGCGTTTGAGGTGTTCCTCCACACGCTTAGCCATCTCCGATTGATATTCAGCCGAGTGTCCCTCTGTGATGATGCGGATATAGCTTGCCTGCCCCACTTCGCGCGCCACGCGGGTATAGCGGTCGATATTGGCGTAGCCCCACCGGTAGTCGCCCATCGCCTTCATAATCCCCACCACCGTCCAGACGGTCTCACGGTCTTTGATTTTGAGCGTGACCTCACTCCCAACGGTCATATCCGGGTCGTCTTTGAGCACCCCCGGCGTGATGACCAGCGCATTGTTGTCTTGGGGGTCAAGCCACCGCCCCTCCATGATGATGGGGTTCATCGTTTTGGTCTCTGGCGGCACGGCAAAGAGATTGATCTTCTGGCTCTCGCTGTTGTCTGCATACACCCGCCGGATATTGGTCATCACCATCGGTTCGACACCAACCACCCCCGGCACCTGCTCTACTTCACGGATGAGTTGATTGATGCGGTAGGTGCGGTCGAGGAAGATTTCCACATCGTAGTTGTAGAGCGAGTCGACCACCTCATCAATCGTCGCCCACAGCGAGTCCTTGATACTGAAGACCGAAATAAAGAACGACCCGCCAAGCATCAAGGTAAACAACGTCAATGCCACGCGCCCTTTGCGGCGGAAGGTGTTCCGAAGTGAGAGCAGTAATGGCCGCGGCAGCCCGTGGATACGGCGGAGAAGACGATCAAAGAGGCTCGTGCCGTAATATGCCGACCGCCCCTCATTGGTGATCGCCTCTTGCACCGACACCTTGGTGCCAGAGCGGACGGGGATGAGCGACGCCACCACCGGCACGACAATACTCACCACCGCCTGCACGCCAATCACCAGAGAGGGCATACTCGTATTATCGACATCGAAATTGAGGAAGTCGGCCATAAACCGCGCAAAGAACGTCGCCGCAAGCTGCGCCAGGGGGACAGCGGGGATGAGGGCGATCAGCCCAAAGCATATCACCAGCACGATGTAGACGCCCATAATCTGTGTGACCCGCGCGCCTACCGCCTTCATAATGCCGATTTGCTTAATCTGCTGCGCCAAGAGGGCGGCAATCGTATTGGTGACCAGAAAACCGCTCAGGAAGATGGCAAAAATCGCCAACACGCCCATCAATGAGGTGATAGCCGTGATGAGGAAGTGCAGCGGGTGCTCATTGGGGACGGGGACTTGCGGGAAGGCGGGGTTGAGGCCTGCATCCTGGATTTTGTCGTAGACCTGCTGGGCGACCGCTTGGTTGTGCTCTTGATCGTCGCTATTGTGGGCGACGCGCACCAACATCTCATTGAACTCGTGCGGCTCTCCAAGCCACTCAAGCGTTTCAAACGTCACATAGCCGTAGTAGGTGCCCAGGAAGGGCGTTGGCCATTGGGTGACATCGTGCACCACCCCCGCCACCTCGAGCCGTTTTTGCTTGCCGTCGGTGCGCTCTATGAGTACGTCTTCGCCCACATCAGCCTGCAATGTGGGCATACCAGAGCGCTCAACCAACATACCCTTATCGGGCGGCGGCCATGCCCCACGTTCGTGCTCCATCGTATTCACGCGGATATCATCGTAGTCGTCAACGGCGATGAGCTGGAGGGTCTTCCATTCGTCTCCAACGCGGACGCGAGCACTAAATGTCCGCCGCCCCTCCGCCACCTCAACCGCCTCCATGTCCTCAACCACCCGCACAAGGTCGTCATTGAAGCCAGACTGCTTTTCGCCGACCGAGGTGATAGACATATCCGTCGTGTAGCCACCAATGCTGCCGGTCGTCACCTTGATGTGGGCGGGCTTGGTGTCGAGGTATTCCTGCTGCAGCTCGCGCGTCAGCACGGTCTGCGACCCCATGATCATCCCCACCGCAAACACGCCAATGAAAATCGACATGACCACAAGCATGGTGCGGGCTTTGTTGCTCCACAGGTCGCCAATGACCTTCTTCCAGCGTGGGGCAAAGGGGTCTATCTCTGCGAGGTCGTGCTGCAGGTGCTCCATCACCGCGTGGAGGTGTGGGTGGGCGTGTGGTTCCTCTCCCTGCGCATATGACGCTTCATGATGCTTATGGTGGTTCCCCATGAGGGTTGTCTTTTCTTCTCTCGCCTTGGAAAAAACGTTGCTTCTTGTAGTATATCATAGCGAGAAAGCGGGGGGAATAGGACTTCGGATCTATCTCAAACCTCGCACCACACACCTCGCATCCTCGCACATCTGGTACTATGAGGAGAACCGTAGGCGATTTTTCTCGCTTGTTTTCTCTTTGAATCTAAATTGGAGCGATCACTATAATGTATGTTGGATCGATAGGGTTGGGTAATGTCGGCACCGCCATCGCAAATATTGTCGCCACGAACGGGTATCACGTGTTGGGGTGGGAGCACAATCCGGCGGTGGTGGAGGAGATCAACGCCGACCACCACAACACGCCATTTCTCCCCGGCCTCTCGCTCAGCCCAAACCTGACCGCCACCTCCACCATTGATGAGGTGATGCAGCAGTGCGATATCATCTTTTTGGGCGTGCCTTCGCGCTTTATTCGCAGCACGCTTGAACCCTTTCGGCATGCCATTTCGCCCGACACGATTTTCGTCAACCTGGCGAAGGGCATTGAAGAATCGACCGGCCTGACCGCCTTTCAGGTGATTACGACGCTCTTCCCCCACAACCGCCGTATTATGCTGGCAGGCCCCGCCATCGCCAACGAGTTTGCCCACGGCATGCCGACCGTGGTCGTGATTGCAGGCCCAAACATCACCGACCTGCTGACCGTCTCGCACCTGCTGGACAACGATACCTTCCGCACGCGCTTCTCCGACGACGAGGTGGGGGTGGAGTTGGGGGGCATCCTCAAGAATGTCTACACGATTGGGCTGGGGCTGTTCGATGGCAAGCATATCACCAGTGTGAACTTCCGCGCCGCCTACCTGACCATCGCGCTTGAGGAGATTAGCCGGATTGGCGTGGCGTTGGGTGGCAAGAGTGAGACATTTGCCTATTTGGCGGGCATGGGCGACCTCCTCGCCACGTCGTTGAGCCAACATAGCCACAACCGCCGGATGGGCGAGCTTCTGGCAGAAGGCAAGACGTTGGCGGAGATACGTGAGATTATGGGCGTGCTGCCGGAAGGCTACAACACGATGCGCGTTTCGCTCTCAATCGCAGAAAAACTGCACGTCTCGTTGCCACTTGCCAAGGGATTGTGGGATGTTGTCACAGGAACCATCGACACCTCCACGTTTATTTATTCATTCACAAAGGATTTTGTCCAATAGAAGAAAAAGTCCCTTTCTATCTTGCGGTTTCTTGTTTTTTTTGCCATACTTTCAATACACACTATTTGCATTCAAAGGGATAAGGGGATATTGGTATGCTTGCACCTCAAAGCGACCACTCGATAGAGGCCCTCCAAATGGAGAATGCCGCCCTTCGGCGGCGTCTCAGGATGTTGGAAGAACAACTCAACCAGCAACAGAGCAACCAACAACCACCGCACACCGATCTGGCCGGAGTGGCCGACCCAACCACGCCATCAATCGGGGGCCAAACAGCAAACATGCCCGAGCCGCCGCTCTGCCAAGAACCATTCCAGGCCACCCACGTCTCCTACTCGTTCCTGGTGCTCGAAAACGGAGAATTAGTGATTGAGTGGGGGCATGAGCAGGTGTTGCGGTTGACGGGCTATTCCGACGGCGAACTGCATGTGAGTGAGTGGTGTCGCATTGTCTCCCCCGATGATCTCCAAATCTTTGAGCGTTGTCTACAAAACCTCTTTTCCGGTGCTCCCTGCTCCGAGAGCTACCGCATTATCACCAAGCAGGGAGAGGTGCGGTGGTTGTGCAACCATAGCTACCCGATGTGGGATGCAGAACAGCAGCGCACAACCCGCATCTACGGCGTGATACAGGATATTTCCGCCTACCAAGAGGCAGAAATCGCCCTCCGCCGCAGCGAGGAACGCTACCGTACGCTTGCCAGCAACTTCCCCAACGGCGTCGTCCTGCTCTTCGACCACGATCTGCGCTATACCCTTGCCGAGGGCAAACTGCTCGTTGGCTCATTTACCAAAGAGCGCGTGATAGGCAAAACGATTTGGGAGGTATTCCACTCTGACATCGCCACCTTCATTGAGCCATATTACCGCGCGGCGTTGGTCGGCGAAACGGGCCACTTTGAAATGGAAGTTGCTGGTATGTGGTTTCGTGTCCACACGCTCCCCATCTACGACGAATGCGATACTATCGTCGCGGGGATGGTCATGACCCAAAATATCACAGAGCAGCGCAATTGGGAGCACGCATTGCGGGAGCAGAGCCGCAAACTCGCCACCCTGATGCGCAATATTCCGGGGATGGCCTATCGATGTGCCAACGATGGACAGTGGACGATGGAGTTTGTCAGCGCGGGGAGTTGGCTCCTCACCGGCTACCAGCCTTCCGACCTGATTGACAACGCGGCGGTGTCCTATGCTACCCTCATCCACCCGGAGGATCGGGGGCGGGTGTGGGAGACTATCCAGTCATCGCTGCGCACCCGCCGCCCTTTCCAACTGACCTACCGCATTCTTCCGGCGTATGGCCCAGAGAAATGGGTGTGGGAGCAAGGCAGCGGTATTTTTGATGACGATGGGCACTTTGTTGCCATCGAAGGGCTGATCATCGATATCACCGAGCAGAAATATGCCCAAGATGCACTGCGCGAAAGTGAAGAACGCTTCCGCCAAATCGCCGAACACATCCGCCAAGTCTTCTGGATACGCGACGAGAGCAAACAGCGTATGATCTACATCAGCCCGGCCTATGAGGAGATTTGGGGGCGCAGCCGCGAAAGTCTGTATGAAAGCCCCATGTCATTTATGGAGGCGATCCACCCTGACGATATCGACCGGGTGATGACCACCTACTACCGCTACGTACACGAAAGCCGCTTCAATATGGAGTATCGCATTGTGCGGCCAGATGGCTCAGAGCGGTGGGTGTGGGCACGGTCGTTCCCCATCTACAACGAGCACGGCACGATCTACCGTCATGCGGGCATCGCCGAAGATATCACCGAACGGAAGCTGGCCGAAGACTGCGTACGGCGACACGCGGCGCGGGTGGAGTCGCTTGTCCACACCGCCGCCCGGCTCAATGCGCAGCTTGATGTCGAGGCTGTGCTGCAGGCGGTGTGCGAGGAGACCAACCTGGCTCTTGGCACCAACGTCGCGCTTATTAGCCTCTACAACACTGAAAGAGAGGAAATGGTCTTCTCACACGGGGTTGGTATCTCGCCAGAGGACGTTGCCGCCCTCCCGCCCATTCCCCGTGCGGTGATTGACCCCGGACAGTCGGTCTATCTCTTCACGGAGGTGGAGCGAGAACCGTGGTATGCCCTCGCACCGACGCTGGTAAAGATCAACGCCAAAACCCTTTTCAGTGCGTTGGTGATGCGGGATGAGGAGCTGGTGGGGGTGGTGGTGGCCATCACGACGGGCGAACCGCGCCATATCTCTAGGGAAGAACTCCTCTTGATGAAGGGCATTGCCGACCAGGCCGCCCAAGCCATCACCAACGCCCGCCTCTTTGACGCCATCCAGCAAGAGCGGACGCTGCTTGCGCAACGGGTTGATGAGCGCACGTCGGAGCTGAGCAAGGCCAATGCCGAACTCTCCCGCGCGGTGCGCGCCAAGGATGAGTTTTTGGCCAACATGAGCCACGAACTGCGCACCCCGCTCAATGCCATTCTGGGGCTGACCGAGTCGTTGCAGGAATATGTCTATGGGACGCTAAATGAACGGCAACTCAAAACCTTGGGGACAGTAGAGTCGAGTGGGCGGCATCTCCTCGATCTCATCAACGATATCCTCGACCTTGCCAAGATCGAGGCGGGGAAGATGGAGATACACAAAGATACCGTGACGATCGACGCCCTGTGCGATTCGAGCATTCGGTTTATCAAGCAGATGGCCGCCAAAAAGCAATTGTCGGTGTCGTTTCAGAAAAAAGGCAATGTGCAGACACTCCAGGGAGATGTGCGCCGACTCAAGCAAATCCTCGTCAACCTGTTGAGCAATGCGGTCAAATTTACCCCCAAAGGCGGGTCGATTGGCATAGAAGCGATGGCGGACAAAGAAGAGGGTATTGTCCACTTTGTCGTGTGGGATACGGGGATTGGCATTGACGATGAACAGGCCTCACACCTGTTCAAGCCGTTTGTGCAGCTTGACAGCAAGCTCTCGCGCCAACACGTCGGGACGGGGTTGGGGCTGGCGTTGGTGAGCCGCCTCAGCGAGATGCACGGCGGCAGTGTGACAATTGAGAGCGAGGTGGGGAAGGGGAGCCGGTTTACCATCTCGCTGCCGATTGGCAAGCAGCCGGAGGAACCTCACAACTCCTCCTCCGCCGCCGACGGCCCTGCCAACGTATCTGCCAATGTGGGGGGCACAAGCAAACAAAAAAGCACGTGTATTCTCTTGGCAGAAGACAACGAATCGAATATCGAACTCTACTCCGACTATCTGACCATCAAAGGGTTCCGCGTGGTGGTCGCCCGCAACGGCCAAGAAGCCATAGACCGCGCCCTTGAAATACACCCTGACATCATCCTGATGGATATCCAGATGCCGGGGATGGACGGGCTTGAGGCGATGACGCATATCCGCGCTCATACCGCCTTCCGCGAGCTGCCGATTGTTGCGCTTACGGCGCTGGCGATGCCCGGCGACCGCGAGCGGTGTTTTGAGGCCGGGGCAAACGAATATATGAGCAAGCCGGTCAGTCTTAGAGGACTGCTACAAACCATCCAATCACTCCTTGGCCCGGCGGCTGTCTCGTGATATCTTACATTTGAAACCCTTGTGAAAACCCATCGATGGTTGTGTTCTTTCTCGCATAGCGTTCCCCTTTGTGGGGATAATAGAAGAGGATTTGTAGCAATGGTGGACAACCCCAATCACCCAGATGACCATCCGAATACCCCGCCCCAGAAGCGCGCGAATGATGCGCACGAAGCGGAGCTGACCGCCTTGCGCCAACGGGTTGCCGAGCTTGAAGCCCAACTCGCCGTGTCTGTACCCAAGGAAGAGGCAGAGCAGGCGCGGCGTTCAGAAAAACATGCTCATCGTGCGTGGGAAACATTGCGCCTCTTGGCAGACGCCATTCCGGGGTACATTTTCGTCAAAGATAGCTCCTATCGCTACCTGCTCGCCAATAAGAATATTGCGGATGGGTTAGGACGGACTCCCGAATCGATGATAGGCAAAGATGATTGGGAGGTTGGGTTTCCCGAAGAGCTTATCCTCGGCAACCCAGAAAAGGGAATACGTGGCTTCCGCGCGGACGACCAAGATGTGATTGAAGGCCAACAAACCATCCACAACCCCTACGATCCGGCAAAGTTTGAGGATGGTATCCACGTCTTCGACACGCTCAAGCAACCGCTCTATGACCTCGATGGCACAGTTTTTGGGGTGTTGGGGGTCGCCCGCGACATCACCAAGCAGCAGGAGGCGGAAGAGGCACAACGCCGCCTTGAACGCAGCCTGCAAGAAGCCAATACGGAGTTGGAGCAGCGGGTCGCAGAACGCACCGAAGAACTGCGGTTGTTCAAGACCTTGGTGGAAAACACACCGGATGGTATTAGTATCTCTAACCATGAAAGCATTTTTATCTATGCAAATGCAGCCTTCCGCACGATGTTGGGGTATGATGATTTGATCGGGTACACTCTTGAGCATATTATTCCTGAGCATCAGAAACTGCAGCAGATTTTTGATGAGATGCTCGTTGAAGGGTCGTGGAGTGGCAACCTCCGCTACCAACGCAAAGATGGTAGTGACTTCATGGGCCAGATCACTGCCTTTCTCAACCGCGACAGCCAGGGGGACATAATCGGCTCAATGGCCATTTCCCGCGATATCACCCAGCAGTTGCAAGAGGAGGAAGAACGTACTGCGCTCCAAGAACAAGTCATCGACGCTCAACGCTCTGCCATCCGCGAACTGTCTACCCCGCTCATCCCGCTCTCCGACAGCGTCGTGCTGATGCCGCTCATCGGGACAATCGATTCGCAGCGGGCACAGATGATTATTGAGGTGCTGCTGGAGGGGATTGCCGAATATCAGGCTGAAATAGCCATTGTAGATATCACTGGCGTGCGGGTGGTTGATACGCAAGTGGCCAACACCCTCATTCAAGCCGCCCAAGCCATCAAGCTCCTGGGGAGCAAGACCATCTTGACTGGTATTGGCCCCACGATGGCACAAACATTAGTCCATCTTGGCACTGATCTCAGCACGCTTACGACCAAAGGCAGTCTCCAAGCGGGGATAGCCGAAGCACTTGTGAAAAAGGTGGAGAAAACGGTCTTATGACGACAAATCAAAACGAACTCCAACAAGAAATTGCCCGGCTCCGTCAGCAGGTAGCGGAACTAGAGCAAGAACGACAACAAAAGATGGAAGAATCACGCCTTTTCTACGCCATGGCCGAAAATGCCCCCGATGGTATTGGGGTTTCAGGCGCAGATGGCTTGATGTTCTATGCCAATGCGGCACTTCGGCAAATGACGAGGTATGGTGACGAACTCGTTGGGAAGGATATCACCGCGTTAACCGCGCCAGAAGACCTCGACCGGCTTGATGTTGCCTTTCGCACGGTACGAGATCGTGGGGCGTGGCAGGGTGAGTTGCCCTACCTCCGCGCCGATGGAACTACCTTTCCGGGGATGGTCTCTAGCTTTACGGTG
This sequence comes from uncultured Chloroflexaceae bacterium, assembly GCA_964526735.1. Classification (GTDB taxonomy): domain Bacteria; phylum Chloroflexota; class Chloroflexia; order Chloroflexales; family Chloroflexaceae; genus JAAUSY01. The sequence goes on from CAZGLO010000029.1 coordinate 37,563, forward strand.
GTGGATGAGCAAGGCAATGTGCAGGCGGTGGCAGCGATTATCCGCGATATCAGCGACCGCAAACAGATGGAACAGCAATTGCAGGAGCAAGAGGAACGGCTGCGCTTTATTTTGGAGGGGAGCGGCGATGGGGCGTGGGATACGAACCTCGTCACGGGAGAAGTCTACTACTCCCCGCAATATGCGAGGATGCTCGGCTATGAGCCGGAGGAGATACCTTCCTCCTTTGCCGTGTGGCACGCGCTTATTCACCCGGAAGATGTCGCCAAAGTCGACCAGCTCCTGCAAGAGCGCCTTCGTCAGCAGTCGTCGGAGTATGAGTATGAGTACCGGATGCAGCATAAATCGGGGGAATGGCGGTGGCTGCTTGTGCGCGGCAATGTGACCGTGCGGGATGAGGATGGCACGCCGTTGCGGATGTCGGGCACGGCCAAAGATATTACCGAGCGCAAGCAGATGGAGATGGATCTTCGCATCTTCAAGACGTTCGCGGATAAGGTTCCCGACGCCGTGGCCATAAGCGATGAGAGTACCGACCTGCTCTACACCAATGCCGCCTATCAAGAGATGCTCGGCTATAGCGAGGAAGAGCTTAGCAGGATGAACTTTGTCGATCATTTTGCTCCTGAAGATACTGACAAAGTCCAAGAAGCGGTCGATCAGACCATCATAAACAAGAGTTGGCAGGATATTCTTCCCTTCCAACGCAAAGACGGGACAAAACTCTTGGTATCATCAAGCGGGTTTTTGGTTTACAATGAAAAGGGAGATCTATCCAATTTTATTGGCATCTTCCGCGATATTACGCAACAGCTGAAAGAAGAGGAAGAACGTCAAGCGCTTCAACAGCAGGTGATTGATGCCCAACGTACTGCCATCCGCGAGCTTTCAACGCCACTCATTCCTCTCTCCTCTACCGTTGTCCTGATGCCGTTGGTGGGGTCTATCGACTCACAGCGGGCACAGATGGTCATGGAGGTGCTGCTTGAGGGGATCGCCCATTATCAATCAGATACCGCAATCGTGGATATCACGGGGGTGAAAGTTATCGACACACAAGTCGCCAATGCCCTTATCCAAGCCGCCCAGGCAGCCAAGCTGTTGGGGAGCCAGACGATCTTGACTGGCATTGGGCCTGCCATGGCACAAACCCTGGTGCATCTGGGGGCCGATCTCAGTACGTTGATTACCAGGGGGAGTCTCCAAGCGGGGATTGCCGAAGCGATGAAGAGAGAAGGGGGCATTATTATCGGATAAAAATTCTCATACTCAGAAAGCGTCAATACATCATGAATGCACAAATACAACGTGAACACTACTGCGAAACGTGCGAAAAGCGTCAAGCACCACCCCATGAAGAAAGATGGAATGGACATCATACAGAAAAGGGAACATACACCCTCTCTGATCTGATAGATGTCCCACGGTTGCAAGAACTCCTTGATGCCCTGTACGATATTGTCGCCATTCCTTCGGCCATTTTAGACGCCGACGGGACGGTCTTGACCGCCACGGGCTGGCAAGATATCTGTATCAAGTTTCACCGCGTCCACGCCAAAACCAACAGCCGGTGTTGCACAAGCGATGCCTACATCACCGAGCACCTGAACGACCGAGATAGGGAGCACAACTATGTCGCATACGAGTGCGCCAATGGCTTGGTTGATGTCGCAAGCCCCATCATCGTTGATGGTAAGTTGCTTGGGTCGGTCTTCACTGGCCAGTTTCTCTATGAACCACCAGATATCGAGCGATTTCGTCGGCAAGCACAGCAGTTTGGCTTCGATGAGGAGGCCTATCTAGAAGCCCTCTCACGGGTGCCTATCATCCCCCGTGAACAGGTGAAACCTATCCTCCACTACCTCTCGCTCTTCACCAATATGCTCACTGACATTGGCGCACAGCAGTTGCGGCAGTATGAGCTTGAACATGAGCACATTGCGCTGCAGGAGCAGGTGATCGATGCGCAACGTTCTGCCATCCGCGAACTCTCCACCCCGCTCATCCCTCTCTCCGACACGGTCGTGCTGATGCCGTTGGTGGGGTCTATCGACTCACAGCGCGCACAGATGATTATGGATGTGCTGCTTGAGGGCATTGCAGAGCATCAGGCACGCATTGCAATTATGGATATCACGGGGGTGCAAGTGGTCGATACGCAGGTGGCCAATGCCCTCATCCAAGCCGCCCACGCCGTGAAACTCCTCGGAGCCGAGACCATCCTGACGGGGATTGGCCCGACCATGGCGCAAACATTGGTGCATCTTGGCATCGACCTCAGCACACTCATCACCAAGGGAAGTCTACAGGCCGGAATAGCCCAAGCATTGAACGGAATGAAGAAATAGGAAAGGAACAATGGCCTATGAATGATGCACGTACAAGGAAAACCATCGCACCAACGCCTCTCTCCCTCCTACCCATCATCGCCCTGATGATTGCTATCGCTCTGAGTGGCTGCGGCGGCGGGGAACCCACTCCCTCCACCGCGATCACTCCCTCTCCAGCGGGAGACGCGGCAGAAGATGGCGATATGGCAGAAGATGGCGATACGGCGGAAGATGGCGGGATGAGTATTACGAGTTCTGCGTTTGAAGAGAACACGACCGTTCCAGAGGTGTACACGTGTGAGGGAGAGAATAGTTCGCCACCCCTCGCCTTCAACGCCGTGCCCGCAGAGGCTGAAAGTTTAGTGCTTATCGTGGATGACCCCGATGCTCCAAGTGGTACATGGGTGCACTGGGTGCTCTTCGATATCCCCGCCGAAACAGAGGGATTCGAAGCAGGGGAAAAGGACGGAGTGTCAGGGGTAGGCAGTCAGGATAAGACCGGCTATGCTGGCCCATGCCCGCCCCCCGGCGATGGCCCGCATCGCTACTTCTTCAAGCTCTATGCCCTCGATGTGGCCACGCTTGGGCTTGATGAGAAAGCTAGCAAGAGCGATGTGGAAACCGCCATGGAAGACCATATCATAGCCACCGCGGAGCTTGTTGGCCTCTACGAACGACAGTAAAACAATGCCGTGGTAAAGAAGCATCACACCCCTCTCCCCCCCGCGCGGGGAGGGGGGGTATCTCAGGAAGATGGAAGAGTTGATAGAGAGGTGCATATGGAACGACTAACGATGAGGAATATAGGCCCTATACGAGAGGCAGATATTGATCTGCGTCCGCTTACAGTCTTCATTGGGCCGCAGGCGACTGGTAAATCACTCACGATGGAGACAATCTACTTTTTTCAACAGCTTGGGGATATTCTTTCCTTAGAAGAGGGGTTAGGAAGGCTTAACTATGCAAGTTTTGTAAAACTAATCCAATCTTCATTGGAACGTATCTACGCAAACCCTTTGCACATGAAGTAGTCCCAAAAATGGTATAATCTCCTCCCAGGATAATTGAAGCAGCTA
>CAZGLO010000030.1:0-18312 GCA_964526735.1 uncultured Chloroflexaceae bacterium
ACGGGTGGAGGAGCGAGCACAAGCCCAGGTGCTTTAGCTCTGGGTAGCTGACCCTGCTGCCACCACACGTACCGCCTCCGCCACGCGCTCCACCTCCTCATAGGTCAGTTCCGGGTACATAGGCAAAGAGAGGGTTTGCGATGCGTGCTGTTCGGTATGTGGCAACATCCCTGCGCCATATGGCCGCACCTGCCCCTCATACCCCTGCTGCATGTGGGCGGGTAGGGGGTAATGAATATCGTTGCCAATGCCCGCGCGGTGTAGCCCTTCTCGCAGGGTATCGCGCTGCTCCGACACGAGAGGGTAGAGGTGGTAGACGTGCCCCGGCTCATCAGGCGGGCACACGATGGATGGCACATCGGCAAGCATTTCGCCATACCACACTGCGCGCTCTCGCCGTGCGGTATTTGCCTCATCCAGGAAGCGCAGCTTGACGCGGAGGAGGGCCGCTTGCACCTCATCCAGCCGCGAATTGCGTCCACCCGGCTCTGCCAAGACATATTTCTGCCCCCACCCATACTGCCGCAACCGCCGTAGCCGCTCTGCAAGCGCCATATCATTGGTCACCACCGCCCCGCCATCTCCCAATGCGCCCAAATTCTTCGACGGGTAGAAGCTGAAACAACCAACCGTTCCCCATGCCCCTGCCCGCCGCGCAATGCCATTCGTGCCATACGCCCACGCTCCATGGGCCTGCGCAGCATCCTCCACGATGGCCAGATGATGACGTTCCGCAAGCGCAATCAGCTCATGCATTGGCGCTAATCGCCCATAGAGGTGGACGGGCAACAATACCCGCGTCCGCGGGGTGATGGCCGCGGCGGCTGCTTCTGGGTTCATCGTGTGGGTGGAGGGGCATACATCGACAAACACCGGCGTCGCGCCCGTCTGCAGGATGGCTTCCGATTGGTAGATACAGCTATTGGCGACGGTGATGACCTCATCTCCCGCCCCCACGCCCAATGCCGCCAATGCGAGGTAGAGGGCATCGGTGCCGTTCGCCACGCCGACCGCATGCGATACGCCGCAGTAAGCGGCAAACTCCTCCTCAAATGCGCGCCCTTCCTCGCCGAGGATGTACCAACCGCGGGCAAGTACCCGTTGCACCGCATCGTCAAGCTCATGCTGAAGGGCATCATACGGTCGTTTTAGATCGCCAAAGGGGACACGCAAAGGCATACTCATTAATTTTCCCTTTCTGATGATATCGAACGTGCAGCTATAGTAACATATGACCTTGCGCTAAGGGTCATTTTCCGCTACAATCACGGCCTATTATCGTTGAATGAAACATTTTTCCAACATGACAACGACCAAAGGCAATCAAGGCAATCAAGGCAATCAAGATAGTCAACAGAGAGAACGTGAACAGCAGGCCGCGGCATTGCGGCAGGAAATTGAGGAGCATAACTACCGCTACCACGTCCTCGATGCGCCCATCATCAGCGATGCCGACTATGATGCATTGAAACGTGAACTCCGCACGCTTGAAGAGGAAGACCCCACCCTCCGCACCCCCGACTCCCCTACCCAGCGCGTTGGCGCGCCCCCTGCCAGCCACTTCTCCAAGGTCACGCACACAGTCCCGATGCTCTCCCTTGCCAATGGCTTTACGGCGGAAGAGATTTCTGCGTGGGATGAGCGGGTACGGCGGCTGTTGCGGGATGATTCATCCAAGAGCCAAGCGGAAACGGAAGACGAAACAACGCATACCACCGATGAGCCAATCACATACGTGGTTGAACCAAAGATCGATGGCCTTGCAGTCACCTTGCGCTATGAGCACGGCCACTTCATCCGCGGCGCGACCCGTGGCGATGGCGAGGTGGGCGAAGATATAACCGCCAACCTCCGCACCGTCGGCAGTATTCCCCTTGTCCTGCGGACAGACACCCCACCCCCGCTGCTTGAGGTGCGGGGCGAAGTCTATATCCGCCTGTCCGACTTTGAGAAGCTCAACGAGCGGCTGAGTGCAGCCGGAGAGCGTATCGCCGCCAACCCACGCAATGCTGCTGCTGGCTCACTGCGGCAGAAGAACCCTGCTATCACCGCCGAACGTCCATTACGTTTTTTCGCCTATGGAGTGGGCGAGGTTGAGGGCGTGACACTTGCCCGCCAGTCGGAGATATTGACCTACCTCCACGAGATAGGCTTTCCCGTCAACCGCGAGAGGCAGACGTTTGACGACATTGAGTCGGTCATCGCCTATGGCCAGGAGTGGATGAGCCGCCGCGATACGCTTGACTACGAAGCCGATGGTATCGTCATCAAGGTCGATTCCATTGAGCAGCAACGGCGGTTGGGGTCGGTTGGCGGCGATCCGCGGTGGGCGATTGCCTACAAATTCCCCGCGCGGGAGGCGATTACCAAGATTGTGGACATCACGGTGAATGTGGGGCGTACTGGCGTGGTCACCCCCAACGCCGACCTGGAGCCGGTGGAGATTGGCGGCGTGACTGTGCGCAATGCAAGCCTCCACAATGCCGACTACATCTCCCAACGCGACATTCGGGTGGGCGACTATGTCACGGTCAAGCGCGCGGGCGATGTTATCCCCTATGTCATCGGCCCTGTCATCGAGCGCCGCACTGGTGACGAGGCCCCATACCACTTCCCCACGCACTGTCCGGCGTGCGATACTCCCCTTGAGCGCGATGCGGGCGGGGTGGCGTGGCGATGCCCGAACTTTGGCATTTGTCCGGCGCAGGTGGTGCGGCGTATTGAGCATTTCGTCAGCCGATCGGCGATGGATATCGAGGGGATTGGCAAGAAGCAGGCAGATTTCTTTGTGCGGATTGGGCTTATCAACGATGTAGCCGACCTCTATGCCCTCAAACCCGAACATTTTATCAACCTCAAAGGGTATGGCCAAAAGAGCGTCGCCAACCTACTCCATGCGATTGAGGAGTCAAAGCAACGCCCAGTAAGCCGCCTACTCGTAGGGTTGGGCATTCGGCATGTTGGCGTGGTGACGGCAGAAGCGCTTATCCACCAATTTCAGAGCCTCGACGGCTTGATGCAGGCCTCGCAGGAAGAGCTTGAGCAGGTAGAGGGCATTGGCGGGGTGGTGGCCACAAGTATCCGCGACTTCTTCGACCGCGAGGAGAACCAGCAGCTCATCGAACGGCTGCGCGTGGCGGGGTTGCCGATGACAGCACACCTCCCTCCCTCCCCCGCCGCACCGCCAAAACCAATGATGATGCCAATGCAGCCACAGCAAATGCAGTGGGCGGTCACCCCCCCATCCCCGCTCCCTTTCACGGGGCTAACGTTCGTGATTACGGGAACGCTCCCCACCCTTACCCGTGAAAAGGCGACCGCATTCATCACCGAGCGGGGGGGGAAAGTGACTGGGAATGTCTCAACAGCAACAAACTATGTGGTGGTGGGGGAGAAACCAGGCAGTAAGCTCTCCAAAGCAAAGAAACTAGGCATTCCCCTCTTGAATGAGGAGGAACTCTGCTCGCTTGCGGAGTCTCTCTCCTCATGATGCAATTTGACGCACCCATTCTTCTCATTGCGATAGGAGATTATTTTGCTTTGAATGCTGTTATATGCTATTATAACTTTCCACAATATCGCATCCCCATTTTGGGTCAAAACAAAAATCGTTCTTTATCAGGAAAGAACTAGGAAGGGAACCATAACCTATGGTCAAACGGTTTTCTCGTCTTTCTCTCATGCTCGCAATCGCACTATCTCTCTTCATCGTAGGGTGTACGCAAACCGCAGATGAAGAGCCTACCGATGCAGAACCAACCACCGAAGCACAAGCCCCTGATGCCATGGACGGTGGCATGGATGGTGGTATGGATAGCGGGGAAGGAGCCGGAGAAGTAGCTCCCGATGCTCCCGACACCACCGGCACAATGGATGGCACTGCCCCTCAAGCGGGCGATTTGGGCGTCATTGAGGTCGGCCCAGGTGAGCCTATCGTACTTGGATATGCGCTCTTGACCTCCGGCCCCAACTCCAACCTCGGCATCGACTCTATGCGTGGGGTTGAGATTGCCATTGAGGACGTGGGCGGGCAGATCCTCGGCCACGAAATCACCCTCGTTGGCGAGGATAGCGGGTGTAGCCCAGATGGCGGCCAGGCCGCGGCAAACAAGCTCAAGACGAACCAGCAAATCGTCGGGATTGTTGGCCCCACCTGCTCAAGCGCGGGCAACGTGATGGCTCCGGTCATCAGCGACGCGGGAATGGTGATGATCTCGCCTTCAAACACCGCCCCTGCCTTGACCAGCCCCGAAAAGCACTCTCCCGGCTTCCTGCGCACTGCCCATAACGACAAGGTGCAAGGCAGAATTGCCGCTGAGTATGCCTATAACGAGCTTGGCCTGACCAAAGCCGCGACCATCCACGATGGCAGTGTCTATGCGGAAGAGCTGGCCAATGTCTTTGCAGACCAATTTACGCAGTTGGGCGGCACAGTGGTGGCGCAAGAGGCCATCAACGAGACCGATACCGACATGCGACCGGTGCTGACCCGTATCGCCATTAACACTCCTGAAGTGCTCTACTACCCCATCTTCCAGCCTGCGGGCGGCTTTGTCACGCGGCAAGTGAAAGAGGTAGATGGGCTGGAGAACGTCGTCACCATGGGCGCGGACGGCCTCTTCAACCCCGACTTTATGGAAGCCGCGGGCGATTCGGTGGTAGGGATGTACCTCAGCAGCCCCGACCTCACCTCGCTTGGGGGCGGCTATCAAGAGTTCATCCGCAAGCACCGCGAGAAGTATAATGAGGACACACTCAGCGTCTACCACGCCAATGCCTACGACGCAACGATGCTCATCTTGAACGCCGTCGAGCAGGTGGCCGTCGCAGAGGGCGACGCGCTGACGATCTCCCGCCAAGCGATGCGCGATGCGCTCTATAATACCGCCAACTACCCGGGCCTGGCAGGTAGCCTGACATGTGACGAATACGGCGACTGTGCCGACCCCAACATCGTGATCTACCAGTTCGAGAATGCGGATGTGTGGGATCCAGGCACAAACCCCGATAAGGTCTTCCCAACCGGCGATGCGATGACCGACGAGGTCGATTCGACCGACGCGATGACCGGTACCGAGACCATGACCGGCACACATACCATGACCGGCACACATGCCATGGACGAGATGGAAGGTACCGACATGATGACCGGCACCGAGACCATGGACGACATGGACAACATGGATATGGCGGATGAAATGATGGATGATACTGGTGCAATGACTGGCACGGAAGTGATGACGACCACTCCGTAGTTAGGAATGCACCGGCTGTAGTACAAAACAGTGTCGTTGAGGAGCAAGGCAGGCGTGCCCGTACATCTGCCTTGCTTTCTTATGTGGAGATCAGACTATGTTTAGGCGGCAGATAGACATCTCTCAACTCATCATTTGGGCCATTGGGGTGGGGCTGATCGTCCTTATCCTGATCGGCTCCATCTCGACACTCCGCGCGGGCGACTACTCCAGCAAGCAGTGGCTGGATTTTATTTTGTTTGGCATGGCGCAAGGGGCCATCTACGCCCTCATCGCGCTTGGCTATACGATGGTCTATGGCGTACTTGGGCTGATTAACTTTGCCCACGGCGAAATCTTCATGAGCGGGGCTTTTAGTGCACACTTCCTCGCCAATGCTCTCGACGACCGTGGTATCCTTGATACGCACCCTATTTTTGGCCTGCTTGCGATATTTGCCTTTGCTGCGTTTATCTCAACCACCCTTGCGATTGTCCTTGAGCGGGTTGCCTACCGTCCACTCCGCGGCACGCCACGATTGGTCGTGCTCATCACGGCGATTGGGGCATCGTTCTTTTTGCAGTATACCTTCCGCGGGTTTTTTGGCTCTGGCGTGGAGGTCTACCCCGATATCGACATTCTCAAGGGCAACTTCTTTGAGGGGACATTTTTCGAGGTAGAGCGCAAATTGGCGGTGGTCTTTACCAGTGCGCTTGCGATGCTCGCCCTGCTCTACGGTTTTATCCAGTTCACGAGGACTGGCCGTGCGATTCGCGCCGTCTCCGAAGATATCCACACCGCCTCGCTGATGGGGGTTGATGTCAACCGAACAATCGGCATTACCTTTGGCGTGGGCGGCTTTATGGCGGGTATCGCGGGAGTACTCTACGCGCTTATCTTCAGCCAAGTCAATTTCTTTATGGGCTTTGTGCCTGGTATCAAGGCATTTACGGCGGCGGTGCTTGGCGGCATCGGCAATCTCCCCGGCGCGGCGGTTGGCGGGCTATTCTTGGGCATTTTTGAGTCGGTCGGCCCGACGCTCTTCCTCGACGGGCTTGGCATACCGGCTGCCCACCAGCTCAAAGACGTGATTGCTTTTGCCATGCTGGTCTTGATCCTCATCTTCCGCCCAACGGGTATTCTTGGCGAGCACCTGGCAACCAAGCGCGTGTAGGAAGGAGGCGATATGCAAAGCACATACAACAGCAATACGCTCCTCTCTGCGGCGAAAATCGGGTTGATAGGAGGCGCTGCGACGTGGCATGTCTGTTTGGTGGGCATGTTTGAGACGTTTGCAGAGCGTCAGTTGGTTGGTGAGGCCATCACCATGGGCTACGTGATGCTTGTCCTGATTACCTTTTTCACTGCCCGCGCCGCCGCCCGACATACCACCACCTCCCGCGATGCACTCTTGTCTGGCACCGTCGCAGGGCTGGTGACTGGCCTTTTGCTTCTCATTCTCGCATTCCTCCCAACCGCCATCGAAATAAACGCGGTGTTTGGCTATGCTACCCTCAAACTCACCGAGCTGCTGACCCTAAGCCGTGAAGCAAGTGGCGGGTTACTTCTCCCACTGGTGGCGGGCGGAGTGACTGGACTGGCAGGCGGGGCCATCACCATTCTCCAGGCAGAGTGGCGGCGGACAATCACCGTCGCGCTGTTGATGACGCTGTTGGTAGGGCTACTGCGGGACGTGATGACCGTCTTATTTCCCACATTCATCAACAATATCATATTCACCAATAGCGGCCTGACCATCCTTGGAGCCATTTTCGTCCTGCTCATTACCGGCGGGGTGATGCAGGCACGGTACACCTACCGCACCCGCCAAGCCGCCGCTACCCTCCCGCGGTGGATTACCAACGTTGACGACACGTGGCGACAGCGCATCAGTATGGGTGTGTTGTTCTTCTTCCTGCTTATCTTCCCGCTGTGGGGCGAGGCGTTTCTGAGCAATGCCGCCGACTTCGTAGGCCTCTACATCATCATGGGGTTGGGGCTGAACTTGGTGATTGGGTTCGCGGGGATGCTTGACTTAGGTTTTGTGGCATTTTACGCCATTGGAGCCTACACGATGGCCATCCTGACCTCGCCCGACCTAGGGCTGTTCAATCTCACCTTCTGGGAAGCGCTCCCCTTCTCCATGATCGCCGCGATGATAGGCGGGGCATTGTTGGCCTTGCCCATTCTCAAGATGCGTGGTGATTATTTGGCGATTGCGACGTTGGGGTTTGGCGAGATTATCCGTATCCTCTCTGTCTCCGACGCGCTCAAGCCATATATGGGCGGCGCGCAGGGCATTACGCTCATCGCGCGGCCAAACATTGGCAATTTTACCCTCACTGACCCGCAACACTTCTACTACCTCATCCTGATTGGATGTATGCTTGCGTGGTTTATTGCCTCGCGGCTGAAGACCTCGAAGTTGGGGCGGTCGTGGATGGCCGTCCGCGAGGATGAAGATGTGGCGCAGGCAATGGGCATCAACCGGGTGATGGCCAAACTCCTTGCCTTCGTGATTGGTGCATTCCTGGGCGGGTTGAGTGGAGGCGTGTTTGCCTCTATGATCGGCTCAGTCGTGCCTCGCAGCTTCGACTTGCTGGTGTCTATCAACGTCCTCTCGCTCATCATCGTCGGCGGGATGGGGAGCCTTCCGGGCGTCGTGGTGGGGGCGATTGCGATGGTCGGGTTGCCAGAACTCTTGCGAGAGTTCCGCGAATATCGTATGCTGGTATACGGCGCGGTGATTGTCTTTATGATGCTCTACCGCCCACAAGGGCTGTGGCCAGAGACGGTCGTTGCCCGCGAGTTTGAGGACGACCCAGATGACCCGGATGACCAATATGACTCACCACACGAATCTGCACCAGCAACACCACCAGCAGGAGGATAAGCATGAGCACTGGCAACATTGGAATGACCAGCGGGGCAAGTGGCGCTGGTAGCAGCGGTAATACCCATATTCTGGTTGCACAGCGCATCACGAAGCGGTTTGGCGGGCTTGTCGCCATCAAAGATCTTGACCTTGTCGTTGAGCAGCAAACCATCCACAGCGTGATTGGCCCCAATGGCGCGGGAAAAACAAGCTTTTTCAACTGCATTACGGGGTTTTACGTCCCCGAAGAGGGCAAAATCTTGTTCCAGGGCAAGCCCGTCCAGGGGCTGCGGCCAGATCAGATTGCCCGCGCCGGTATCGCCCGCACCTACCAGAACATCCGTCTCTTTGAGAACCTCACGACGATTGAAAACGTGCTGATTGGCATGCACGGCCACCTGAAATCGAACGTCTTTGACGCTCTTCTGCATACAAAGCGGTTCAAAGAAGAAGAACGGCAGGCACGGGCCGAAGCACGGCGGCTGTTGTCGTTTGTGGGGCTTGAGGGCAAAGAGCTGATTGTCGCGCGGAACCTCCCCTATGGCGACCAGCGCCGGTTGGAGATTGCCCGCGCATTGGCCATCAAACCGGCGATCCTGCTGCTGGACGAGCCGACCGCCGGTATGAACCCGCGGGAGACTGACGAGACGACGACCCTCACCAAACGCCTCCGTGATGAGCTTGGCTTGACGATTTTGCTGATTGAGCACGATATGAAGGTCGTGATGAATATCTCCGACAAAGTAACCGTGCTCGACTTTGGGCAAAAAATCGCCGAAGGGCTTCCCGAAGAGGTGCGGGCCGATCCACACGTCATCGAGGCCTACCTGGGGAGCGCGGCGGTCGCCTAAATTGTCACAAGATGGGCATAACATGGGCAGAAGAATTGAGAAACCACTATGCTAACGCTCAACAATGTTCACACCTACTATGGGCGCATCCAAGCGCTCAAAGGCGTCTCCCTGACGGTGAATGAGGGGGAGATCGTCTCGCTGATTGGCTCCAACGGCGCGGGCAAAACCACAACCCTCAACACCATCAGCGGCTTAATCACCCCGCGAGAGGGAGATATCACGCTTGATGGCGAACGTATCGACCATCTGCCGCCGCACAAAGTCGCCAAATTGGGCGTATCGCAGTCTCCCGAAGGGCGCAAGATCTTTGGGCGGATGACCGTGCGGGAAAATCTGGAGATGGGGAGCTTTTCGCGCAAGGATAAAGAGGCCATCCACAAGGATTTTGAGTATGTGCTGATGCTCTTCCCGCGCCTGAAAGAACGCCTCCACCAACACGGCGGGACGCTGTCGGGCGGGGAACAGCAAATGCTGGCAATGGGCCGCGCGCTGATGAGCCGCCCCCGCATTTTGCTCTTGGATGAGCCATCTATGGGGTTATCGCCCATCTTGGTCGATCAAATCTTTGAGATTATCAAGGATATCAACCGCCAAGGCACGACTATCCTCCTCGTTGAGCAGAACGCCCTTGTCGCGCTCTCTATCGCCACCCGCGGCTATGTGCTAGAGACCGGCAGCATCGTCTTGCAAGGCCCGGCAAGTGAGTTGATGGATAGCCCAGAGGTCAAGGAAGCCTATCTCGGCGGATAGCGGCAAGCGTGGGTGATGGTGTACAATGTATACAACCGCCTGAATAACCCGAATCCTGAGTAACTACACATACCGAAAGGAGGATGGCGTACCCGCGCCAACGCTCATGGAGGAAACACTCAGAAACTTGATGCGTATGATCCCCGGCTACAAGGGGTATGAATCGCGTGAAGACCGCCGCGAAGCCGACCGCGTACTCCGCACCAACCTCGCCCAACAATTCCGCAGCGAACAGCAGGCCATCACCCAACTCTCGAAGAAAGCGCTTGATCGGGGTGGTCTACAGCATATGAATGCGCTTGAAGAGGTCAACCGCGGCCTCTACCGCTATATCAGCCGCCTTGAGAGCGCCCCACTTGGCTACACCGGCCTGATGAGCAAAACGAAGATAGATGAGGCCGAACTCAATCAGATTTATGAATTTGACGCCAAGCTTGCCGACAGTGTGCCGCTGTTGCGTGAACAAATTTCCTATGCAGAGAAGCAACTTGGCACCGATAGCTTTGGCGAGGCGGTTGCCGCCTTGCAGACGTTTGTAGAGAGCTTGAACGTCCAATTTGATGAGCGGCAACAGTTTGTTGCGGCGGGCAAAGAGTAGCCGCGAGGGCGTGGTGTTCCCTTTCGTTCCTTGGGTAGACATGCTATGATGCAATCACGGAACGAAACATATATCAGAGGAGATTCGTAATGCCTCGCATTATTGATGTTCTTGAGTTTACCGACCACACCGGCGAGGAAATTGTCCACCGTGAACCCGAATATGGGCCGGGCGACTTCCGCTTTGGCTCGCAAGTCGTTGTCCGCCCCAACCAAGTGGCCATTTTTGTGCGCGGGGGCAAGGCCCTTGACGCACTTGGGCCTGGTACCCACACCATCAGCACCGCCAATATCCCCATCTTAGCCGATCTCGTTGGCATGGCGACCGGCGGGAAGACCCCCTTCCAAGCAGAGGTCATCTTTGTGAGCCTCAAGCAGTTTGAGCACAAGTGGGGCACCCCCAACCCGATTATGTATATGGATCCCGATCAGATGGTCGGGCGGGCGCAACTGCGGGCACGCGGCGGGTATGCCTGTGCGGTTGACGACGCGACGCTTTTTGTGGATGAGATTGTCGGCCAGCAGAACGTCTACGATACCAAGGCGTTGACACGCTATATGCGGGGGCGGGTGGTGTCGCATCTACGCGACCTGGTCACCTCGCAGCGCACGTCGGTCTTTGAGCTGCAAACGCTGACCGAAGAGCTGAATGCCGCGGCACGCGTCAAGTTGGCGGATGTTTTCTCGTCTATCGGCCTCAACCTCATCGACTTCTACATTGAGGATTTGTCGCTTGATGAAGAGACGTGGAAGCGAGTGCAAGATTTGCAGGCCAAGGCCGCCGAAGCCCGCGTGATGATGGAAGCAACTGGTCAATCAGACTATATGCGCTATATGGCCGCCGAGTCGATGCGCGACGCCGCCAATAATCCGGGCGAAGCGGGTGGCACGATGGGGGCCGGTATGGGGTTCGGGATGGGGATGGGCATGTCGAACATGATGAACCAGATGATGAACCCCCAACAGCAAGGCCAACAGGGTCAGCAAGGCCAACAAGGCTATCCACCCCAACAGCAGCAGCAAGACCAACAACAGGGTTCCCCCCCTCAGCAGCAGCAACAAACTCCTCCTCCCCAGCAGCAGGGCCAACAAGGTCAGCAAGGCGGAGGCGGAGGATTTACCCGTGATCAGATTCTCCAGGCGATTGACACGCTCGATATGCGCTTTTCGATGGGCGAAATCAGCGAAGAGATGTATAACCGGATGATGCAGAAGTGGCAGACCAAACTCCAAGAAATGGGCGGCTAACTGATTTTCTCGCATATTTCTTAGCATATGTCAGCAGAACAGACCGCCTTTGGGATAGGGAGAGGCTTGTGGGGCAATCCGCAAGCCTTTCTTTGTTCTCGCCATAGTGAGTAGTGGAGGAAAAACGATGGGTATTCAAGAAGGACGATGGGATTGTACCTATTGCGGGACGCGGGGCATTCTTGGGCGGTTGATGGCCTGCCCCAATTGCGGCCAACGCCGCCCGGAAGACATCAAATTCTATCTACTGGAGGACGCGCCCGACATCTCCGATGAGGAGCAGCTCAAGCGCGCCAAGGCAGGCCCCGATTGGATATGCGAGTATTGTGGCGCGAGCAATAGCGCGATTGAGCAAGCTTGTACGCAGTGCGGCGCGGAACGGGGCGAAGCCGTCTCGCAGGAGGTGAAGGAATATGGCCTTGAAGAGAGGCCCCTCTTTGGCGATGAAGGCCCCGCCCCCGACGCCGCTGATGACCCCTACGCAGATACCCCCTACGCAGCCGAACAATCATACACCGCCTCATTCCTTGACGAGGACGAACCCTCCTCGCCCCCGCCCGCTCCCAACGAGCCAGAAGAAGAAGGCTCCAAGAAGAAGTGGTTTAAGCCATTCGCCATCGTTGCGGCGATCATTGTCGCCTGCATTATGCCTGCGCTTTTCTTCTTCCTGATGCCGCAAACGGTTGAGGCGCAGGTGTCGGGGGTGGAGTGGGAACGCTCCATCGACGTTGAAGTCTACAAGACGGTGGTGGAGGAAGATTGGTCTGTTCCATCCGGCGGGCGGCAGCTTGATAGTTGGCGGGAAATACACCATCATGAAAAGGTCGTTGACCACTATGAGACCAAGACGCGCCAAGTATCAGAGCAGGTCAAGGTCGGCACCGAACGCTATAAATGCGGCACGAGAGACCTAGGCAATGGCTATTTTGAGGATAAATACTGCACCAGAGACAAGTATGAGACGAAGTACCGGACAGAAACCTACGAGGAGCCGGTTTACCGAGAGGAGCCGGTCTATCAGACCAAATATAGGTATGAGATAGACAAGTGGGTGCACGACCGTACCAGAGAAGAAGAAGGAACCGACTACAACCCCCAATGGCCGCGCGTGTCGATAGGCAAAAATGAACGCGAAGGCGGGCGCGAAGAAGAATATACGGTCTACTTTGTCGGCAAAAAGAAAGGCAAAACGTACGAGATTGACCTCCCCCTTGAGGAGTGGAAGACCTATAAGGAGGGGCAAACGCACAAATTAAAGGTCAACCGGCTTGGCAAGGTAGAAATCCTCGACTAGCCACCTCATACTGCCCATCACAGTCACCAATATCACACCGCGGGGTTGCAGATAATGCTCAAACGCCCCGCGGTTGCTATTTCCCCGCCGCTCACCCGCCTACCAGCGCCTCTACCACCCGATCCCAGGTGATGGTTTGCACCCGCCGCCGCCCCTCATTGCCGAGCCGCATCGCCAACGCCGCATCGCGGGTGAGCCGCTCAAAAGCGTGGGCAAGGGCACGCGGCTCTGGAGGGGTCACGATGCCACTCCGCCCGTCCTCCACAAACTCAAGCACCCCGCCCGCATCGTCGGTCGTGATGACTGGCCGTGCTGCCCCAAACGCTTCAACCGTCGCAAAGCCATAGTCCTCATCAACCGGTGTGTAGGCGACTGCACGGGCATTGGCATAGAGGTCGATCAATGTCGCATCATCTACAAAGCCAAGAAACTGCACCCGCTCTCCCAAGCGCAACTCTGCCGCAAGGCGCTCCAGCCGTGGCCGGTCATCCCCCGTCCCCGCCACGATGAGCCGTACATCGCTGGGGGCGTGGGCAAGGGCGTGCAGCAAGAGATCGAGCCGCTTTGCCCTATCAAGGCGCGATGGCGACAAGATATAATCACCATACGCCCCAATGCGAAGTTGAGATGCATAGCGGCTGGGAGGGTAGAGCGGCGTACTTGGCAGCGCGTTGAAGCGCAAGAGCCGTTGGCTGACGTTGCGGGAGATGGTATAGACGTGTTTGGCCTCAGAAAGCCCCCGCCGATCCATCCGAAAGACCGTCTGGCGGATGGCGCGGTCGTCGGGCGTATTCACAAAGTCGCTCAACGGCGTGCCATACCAATCGTACACCTGCCGCATCTGATGCACGAGCCAGACAACCTTGTTGGGGTGGCGCACGAGGTAGGAAGGAAATTTCGTCCCAATTACCACATCAATCGGCGTGTCGTTGACGTGGGTCAGGTCAAGCAACCGCCACGACAATGCACTCTGTGTGATGCGGGGATGCGGGTGGTAGGCAAATGGCAGCGCCACGACATCAACCAGATGCCCCCGCTCCTCCAACGCCTCCTTCAGCCCATCGATGAGGTATTCGGCACCGCCGCGGGTGAAAGGTACTTGCGCGCCACAAATAACGATGCGTTTTGGCCGTGAGGATGGGGAGGATGATTTTGACATGGTCAATATGATTATCAGTATGTTTATAAAGAAGCGATTGTGCTACCCGCCAACCGAATAAAACTCTTGGTGAAAGCCCAGCCGATAGTCGATGCGTATGGTTCGGTAGTGCGTGATGCCGTGGCCACGTAGGTAGGTCTTCACTTCGCGGTGGAAGGAAGAAGAAGCTACATCTGGTGCAATGACAGTCGGGATAATCTGGTGCACGGAGATATGTGGAATATGCGCCTTGAGCCACTTGACATAGCGGTTGAGTTGCGCGGCGGTGTTGGCAGAGGCCGCGATGGACTTCAACTCGATCAGGTGGATGAATTGATTGACGTTGTTCTGCGAAAAGATGAGGATATCAATGCTCTGCATCCCCGCCCCCGCGTAAATTTCATTGCCGATCCAGGTAATTTCCACGTCGGGGAAGAGCTGTTCTGTGAGCGCCTGATTGCGGCCAATTTCCTGCATCAGGTAGGCCTGCAAATGCAGTTCCCACTTACGGGTCGTTCGCGTTATCAGGTGCAGCAAATAGTCGTCTATAGGGTCGTAATGGGTGGTTGTGCCTTGATAAGGGTGGTGCTGGCTATCGCTGCTGCCGGGCGTGGCAGGCACAAGTTGCAGAGAATGGGGATCAAAGGCAATGTGATTATAGGGGAGCCGTTGGCCCGCATTGCGCAGGTCGAGCATGCGGTAGAGCATCGCGGCTTCGTGCGGCAGAAGTGGCGTACACCCCCGTCCGCCGGTCATTTTGCGGTAGATGAGCGTCCAGGGGATGTCGTGGATGCTCTGAAAATCGGTCATCTCATCCATCGCCTGCCATTCAGTCAGCCCTTCGCGGAAAATCTCCTTTGGGCGGATGAGTAGCCGGTAGACAAGCGGCATCCCAAGCTCATCAAGGAGATACTCCCCCTGCGGTTCATAGAACGGTTTTTCGCTGACCACCTCAAAGATGCCAAGAAACCGCCCCCCTTCCCGCATCGTGTCGTGCAGTGGCTTTTCGAGGTAGAAAAGCAGCTCATCGCCCACATGCACGCGGCAAATATCGGCATACAGCTCTGCTTGGGCGCGTTCTGCCTGCGCACTGACCGTCACATTCGCCCATGAGCAATCATCCTGCTTCGTCACGCCGACAAATTCGTAGGCGAGGTGGATGGGGAGAGTTTGCTCAGAGACGATAAAGAGATGCACCCGGCTACCTTTTCTTCTGGAAGATGAAGATATATTCGTGCTTGAAGACGTAAAACCCGCCGACCAACGCCCGGTAGCGCCACAATTCCTCTTGATAGCGCTTGCCGGTCGTCTTGCCGCGGCCAAAGTTTTTCACGACGATGCTTTTGAGCAGGAACCCACGGCTTGTCACCTCTTGCATCGCCTGGAAGCCCAACGGGATCCACTCTCCCTTGGCATACTTATCCCCAATCACCAGGATGAGGTAGCGATGACGGTCGAGCACCCGCGCCGCATTCTCCACCGCCCGCCCTATCATCTCCAGGAAGGCGTCAAGCGAGGGGGCGTTTGAGAGGTCGCGCTCATCTTCGCTAAACACGATGATGTCGTGGTAGGGGGGGTGCATCATCACCAGCTGCACGGATGATTGGCCATGTTGCTGCAATACCGCCTCAAAATCGGTGGTGGTGCTGTCGTTGGTGATGAGATCACACGTGACACCATAGCTATTTGGCTCTTGGGAGATGTATTCGCGTGCTTGATCGGCCACCGTCGGTTGCAACTCAACCCCGATGGTATGGCGGCCCAACCGTTGGCCCTCTATCAACGTCGTGCCGGAGCCTGCGAACGTATCTAGCACCCATTCGCCCTGCTTGGTGTAGCGGAGCATCATCTGGCGGGGGATTTGGGGGATGAAGTTGCCCCAATAGCCCGCCGTGTGCGCGCCAGAGCTATCGCGCCGCTCCTCTACCCACAGGCTATCGGTGTGAATATGCTCGTATTCCTTCCAGCGATTGATGTTAATATCGTTTATCTTGCTGGTTTTCTCTTCGGTCAGCGCTTTGATGAGGCGGCCACTGTAGTAATGCGCCCGCTCAAGCGTCCTCGTCCGGTGAATTTGGTCAAGCTCGTTGAGGAGGTAGGAGCGGCGCATAGTCGTGAGATCATCCGGGTGGTCAGAGGCGTGCATACGGCCATTCCCCGACGCAAGTTGCTTATGCACCTCGGCAATGACGCCACGCACCCCATCTATCGTCTCTGCCAGCTTCATTTGGTAGAGCATCGCGAGGAGGTGGTCGGTATTCAGATGGAGCATGTCGTTTGGGTTGTGAGGCGAGGGCTGTTCGGTCTTCCGTCTGCTCATAAGGCGTTGGTTGTCTCCAAACACTACACGGTTTTTCTTTTGGTTGTGGAGTGCCCATTATACATCATTCACCGCCGCGAGAGTCTGTCGGGCAACCTCCTCCCAACAACACGTCGCCAGCACATATTGCCGCCCCCGCTCTCCCATCGCGGCTCGCAGGGCAGGCTGCGGGAGGAGGATATCCAGCGCCGCGGCGAAGCTCCCAAAGGAATCAAACGAAAGCCCGCCCCCGCTTCGGCGACAATGGTCGGCTGTCACCGCGCAATCGCCGTGAACAAGCGCTGGTGTTCCCTGCAACCACGCCTCCATCAGCACAATGCTAAAGCTTTCGTAGAGCGACGGCTGGATGAATATATCCGCCGCGGCATAGGCATCGTGTTTGGCCTGCTGCTCAAGGTAGCCAAGGTCAACCACCAACTCCTGCAGACTCGGCGGAACACTCGTATGGTCGATGTGGTCGCGTCCAGCGAGCAACAGCCGGATATCGCTCCCGCGCCGCGCCCAATATTCCCGTGCATAGGCCAACAGCAAGCCGATATTCTTACTTTCATCGCGCCGCCCCGCATAGAGCAGGAGCTTTGGGTATTCAGAGCTATCTGGGGAGCAACACAGACGCTCTCGATACCGCTCCCGGAACCGCTGCCCATCGCCGCGGGGGGTCAGGTCAATGCCTTCGCCGGGCACATAGACACGCCCCTCCTCCACATCATACAGCCGCAGAGCAAGCTCACGTTCGGGGTGGCTGTTGCAGAGAATACCCCGTACTTGGGAGAAGAGGTAGCGGTAGGTGGAGTAGCGGGCATATGGCTCATCGTGCAGGCAGGGCAGCACATAGCTTTGGGTAGGGGCAATCAACGCCCCCCAAAACGTCGTTGGGAAGGCGTAGGGGATGAAGATAAAGCGGTGGTTGGGCATCTGCTCTGCGAGGATCGCCTCATACAGCTCATCGCTGCTGAGGAGCGTGCCAAGTAATCGCAGCTCGTGAGTGGAAAATTGCTCAAGTGGTGGCAAGAGATGCGGGTGCTTCTGGAAAAACCGCGGCACGCCTTCTCTACCGGGGTTCTGCTGCTGAGCGGAGTCAGGGCGGAACCGCCAGACGGGTATCTCATCAACGGTGCTATGGCCCGCGGGGTAGTGGTCAACGTCGGCAGGAACGTTGGCGGGGTGGAAGGAATCGCGGCCAGTACTCGCCCACACCCGCACCTCTGCCCCTACTCGGCGCATCGCCTGGGCAAGGCTGCGGGCTTGGGTTTCGGCACCACCCGCAGTATCGGGGCCGTACCACGGCGAAACGATGGTAATCATAGGAAGCTCTCCTGATGCCGCTCCCACCGCCATTGGGCCATAATCCCCCGCCCGCCAATCACCAGTAATGTGGCCGCGGGGACGACAAGAACAATCACTGAGAGGGCGATGATGTGTATGGGCAGATTGGCGACAAAAAGATACCAGAGCCACGCATCGAAGAGGTGATGGTGTGGGGTGTCGTAGAACCAGAGCCACAATGCCCGACGCCCCTTCTTGACCGTCGGAATGGGCAATGCCTCACGGAGGGTGAAGGGGATACCGTTCTGCTCAAAGGTCATCTGCTCTACCCGCACGCCCAGCTGCTCATCCCGCGGGTTGTCATCGGTCATATCATCGGGGTTCCACGTATCGCTGCGCAGCGTGATGACGACATCTTCTTGCAGCTTTTCCGGCATCACAATGAAATTAAGCCGCCAGACAGTGTTTTTGCCCGTCTCATCAGTGCGCTCAACGTGCTCAAGCGGCTTCCCATTGCGCAGTAGGAAGAAGTTGGCGCGCGGCAGCGGCCATGGACGATGATCCCCTACAATCATCTCGCCCCGCACCGGAATATCCCGTGAATATGGGTAAATCGCGATATTTGCATTGGCGTATGTCCACCGCGGCAGTACTTCCCCCACCGTTCGGTCGCCCTCAGAGTAGGAAAAGCCATCGCGCAAGACTGCCGTGCCCTTCGGCGCGTCCACCCGCAACC
>CAZGLO010000030.1:18322-40210 GCA_964526735.1 uncultured Chloroflexaceae bacterium
TCGCCCGCCCGCTCAAGCCACAACCGCGCATGGCCGACTATCGGTGAGCCGTCCCACGTTGAGACACGGTGATTGGTATCGCTTATCTGGATATAGGTGTTGGTGTTGGCGAGGATGGGGAGGAATTGGATCAACGTCCCCACAACGATGAGCGCGCCGATAGCTCCCTTCGCCGCCACCCGGACATACTGCCTAGAGAGGTGCAAGACAGTCGAAAATAGCCCTGCCGACGTGAGGTAGACAAAGGGCAGGATGAACATCATATAGCGCGGCCCCCACCCACCATCGCCATACCACGCCGTGAACCGGCTGAAGAAGGCGAGGTTGGTGATGAGCACACCGATGGCGAGTATCGACTCGCGCCATTGCCGCCGCCACTGCAGCCCAAGCCCCAATATGCCCAAAACCACCGTCGGGCTGAAGAACAACAACCCTTCACCCGGGCTGAGCAATAACCCATATAGCCCTTGCTGCCAGGGAACGTCAAGCACTTGCGAGGGGTCAAGGCCGCCGTAGCCCGTATCAAGCGGCTCGCCGAAAATCAGCGTGTTGTAGATGAGGAAGAGGCCGATAGGGATGACCGCCCCCGCTATCCCCATCCCGCCGCGTCGCGCCACCAATACGGCACGAGTACGCATACTGTTGCCATCCCCGCGCCGCCAACTCACCAATACGGCGTAGAGCGCGATGATTGGCAGGACAAGCATCGTTTGCACCCGCACCGTGATGGCAATCCCCGCCGCCGCCCCCGCAATGAGCCACCATTTGCCATCGCGCCGCTGAATGCCATATCCGCACAGCACCAGCAGGAAGTTTGAGAGTGGTTCGCTGAAGAATGTCCGGCTGTAGGGCCACGCTAAACTTAACCCATATACCAGCCCCACACCCATCGCCACCCGCCGAGAATATCCCACATCTCTGGCCCAGGCGGTCAATAAGGCAGCCGTCGCCGCGGTGGCCAGGGCGGGTAAGAGTAGCACAAACAGCCGCAAAAGAAAATCTCTGGCGTAGTCAGGCCCAAGACACCCTATCATCTTGCCCACCGCGATAAATGGCACTGCCAAGACTGATTGGCCGGGGCCGTAGCGGCTATAGTGGTTGCCATCTGGCATCTCGCGGTAGGTCATCAGGAAATCGATGGGAAGCGCAAACGTCCCGTGCTCAACCAAACTTTGCCCCGCTGCCAACATCGTCTCTTCATCGTTGGTGTAGGTATGGCCGCTCATGGTGAGCACATACCAGCCGAAGAGGGCAAAAAAAATGGCCATCGTGGCCGATGGGGTCGCAGAAAAGAGGGACGAGATGGAGGAGGTGGGGAGATATCGCTCAACCCAAGCTGCTATCGTACGTTTCATGTCTATATTCAGTCGCTGATGCTCTGCTTTATGCTTTGCTGATGGCTTTTTTGTATTGTCCGTGCCCGCTGTGAGGCCAACCGCGCCCGCATTTCCGAGTCGGTGGTGAGCAAGGTCTCGATCATCCGGGTGGCGGCATTGTTAAAGCTGTTTTGCTGCTCCACAATGGGGTTTATCAGCCACCGTAGCCCAAACCGCATCCCCTTATGAACGACCGCGCTTAGTCGTTCAACCACCGTCGGCCCGCCCAACTCCCAATGCGCATTGACCGCTTGATGATAGCGCAGGTGCGGCAAGTAAGTGCGCAGGGTGCGGTCGGGAAAGGCTGCCGGAGGTTCTTCCGCGCCCCGCTCCTCCACCAAGCGCTGGAGCATTTCATAGCGTATCTCATTGTCAACGCTGTCGTCGATAGGAGTGACGTCGCGTTTTAGGCTTGCTGATGGCGAATGTGGCGGATGGGAAGGGGCATTTTGTCGTTGATTAGGCGGGTTGTGTCGTTGATTGTCGTCATTCGACTCCACTCCCGACTCCGGTTGTGACTCCATCGTGCGCTCTACCGCCGCCGCCTGATTGCGAACGTCTTCATAGCCCTCAACCAGCAGCCGCAAAGTACGTGCGGTCACGTCATTAAACTCGTTTTGCTGCTCTACAATGGGGTTTATGTACCACCGCAACAAGCGCCGCACCACTTTGTTGACAAAGTTGACCGCCCGCTGCACCAACGAACGGCTCTCCAACGGCCAATGCGCGCTGACAACACGGGTGATTTCAAGCTGCTCCAAACACTGCTGCAGCTCGCGGTCGAGAGCGCGGTTGGTTTCGCGGTGGCGGTCATTGGCGACCAACGCCGCCCGCCGTGTGCGGATTTCCTCTCGCAGCTGCGTCAAAATCGCCACGACCTCATCTGCATTTGGCATATCGCTGTGAGGCAATTGATCTGGTTCTTGGTTACTCATGAGCAAGGTCTTTCGTTGTTTGAGGGGAGTTGCGGGGGCTGAGAAACGTGCACCACTCATCCACCTCATCCTGCTGGGCTACTTCGGCGAGAGATGCCAACAACCTCCGCAAAAACGGCCGGTGTGCCCATCCCACATAGCCGCTATAGCAGCATTGCCCTTCGGGGGTGGCCAGGAAGATGTGATCAACCGAGAGCGAGCTTGTCCACAGCCGCACCGTCGCGCCATCGTGCAGGGTCAGGATGACATCCGCACGGTCAAAACGATACCACGGCGCGTCGGTCATACCGGGGACAGCCTGCAACCGCCGTATAAGCTCTCGTAGTAGGGGAGATGCAGGGGGCGCGGTCTCCTTGACGGCCTGCGCAGGGTTGGCCCAAAAATGGCGGATTGTTTCGGCGACACGCGGGTTGATGCGGATATCGGTGTGGGAGAGGCCGGGTAACAGCGTAAACCCCGCCCCAGCGACCTTGGTCGATTCGACTGAGACGAGGCCATCATTGCCATAGCCCATATCTCCCGCAATGACCATCGTTGGGATCTGTTGGGCGATCTGCTCGGCGAGATGCCGCCGGTTCGTCCCCAAGTCCCGCGCAATGCCTATCCCAAGGTGGAGCGGGTCGATCATTCGGGCGATATGCGCGCCGCTCATTGGGGAGCCAAGCAGCACAAGCGACTCGATGTGAGACAGCCAGGAAGGAGTGCGCGTCAGCAGCTCAACCGCCACATGCCCGCCCAACGAGTAGCCAATCAGCCGTATGGGCGTTTTTGGGTAGCTTTCGTGGGCGATAGAGAGGTGATGCGCGGCGGTCTGGATGAGCGGCTCAATGCTGATCCACGTCTGCAGATAGCCAAGATTTGGCACAAGCACGTGCGTCCGTGGAGATGCCAATGATTGTGCCAATCGTTCAAGGAACCAGGTCGGGTTTGACCAACCATGAAGAGCATATAGGATGAAGTCTGGTGTCGTGTGCTTCATGGAAAAACGATCAGTATGGTTGACCTTCCCCTTACCACCTTGCTCATGCTATGTGTGTTCGGTTGCCCGTTACGCGGTGGCGACTAATCGTTCGAGGAGGTGGGGATAAATTGCCGTACCCACGCCCCAAACCCACTGGGATTGCGTGTTTGGATGAAGACGCGCCCCGGCCCCCGGAACCGACAAACTAACCCTTCGCCCGATGTGAATGAGGAGAACCATCCAGATGACGCCTTCTCAATGTTGAAGTCCATCGTCTCTGGCCAACCCACCAAGTGCGCATTATCGACAATCATCTCCTCGCCTTCAGGGATATCAAGCGGGTAGACAGAGCCGTAGGAACTCATAAAGAGCAGACCGGCCCCGCTCACGCCCACAACGAAGAACCCTTCGCCAGAGAAGAAGCCTTTTGCCAAGTTTTGCATCTTCGTGGAGACCTCAAGCGAGTCGGAACCCGCCAAAAAGCCGTCCTTCTGCAGGAGGTAGGTGTGTGAGCCGTCAAGCTCAAGCACTTGGATATCTCCCGGGACGGGGTGGGCTAAGAGCGCTTCGCCCGGGCCGCGGTTGGCGACGAGGCTTTGGAAGAAGAATTCTTCGCCAGTGAGCATCCGCCCAAGACCGCCCAAAATACCGCCCTCAAGCTTGCCCTCCACATCAATCGTGCTGTTCATAGCGACCATAGAGCCTGCTTCGGCCTTGATCGATTCGCCAGCCTCAAGGTAGACCTTCAGCATGGTGAATGCGCCTGGGTATACGAGTTCATATTGCATACGGGTAATGCCCCTTTCAAGGTAATACGCTTTCGGAAAGGCCAACATAGCACATTCTACGACATTGGCCTTTCCCAAACCTTTGCAAGAACCATACCGACCCGCCGAATCGACTTAACCCGCCGACCCAACACTGTGGCCGCCACGACCTTATTAACCGCTTAGCCGCCCGTTGGGATAAACTGCCGTAGCCACGCGCCAAAGCCACCCGGGTTGCGCGTCTGGATGTAGACCCGCCCCGGCCCCTTGAACCGGCAGATGAGGCCTTCACCCGATGTGAATGATGAGAGCCATCCGCCCGACGCCTTTTCGATGTTGTAGTTCATCCCGTCGGGCCAGCCGACGAGGTGCGAGTTGTCAATGATCATCTCTTGGCCAGCAGGGATATCAATGGGGTGAATAGCGCCATAGGAACTCATAAAGAGGGTGCCGCGGCCACTTATCCGAATGATAAAGAACCCTTCGCCTGAAAACAGCCCTTTGGTCAGGTTTTGCATCTTGGTTGAGACCTGTAGGGAGTCGGAACCGGCAAAGAAGCCGTCCTTTTGCAGGACGTAGTCGTTTGAGCCGTCAAGCTCAATCGCCTGAATATCGCCGGGGATGGGGTGGGCGAGGAGAACTTCCCCCGGCCCCCGCCGCGCTACCAACGTCTGGAAGAAAAACTTTTCGCCGCTGAGCATACGCCCTAACCCGCCAAACACACCGCCTTCTAGCTTGCCCTCAACGTCGATTGTGTTGTGCATCGCTATCATCGCGCCCGACTCGGCCTTGAGCGACTCGCCCTCTTCAAGGTAAGCCCGCAACATCGTGAAGGCTCCGGGGTACATAAGTTCGTGTTTCATCGAAATGTATGCGGTATACTCCCCAACCCCCTGTCGTATCGCAGAAGCTGGTGGAGAACCTGCATTCTCCTTTCTACTCAAACAAAGAAACCACAACGGGGTGCCCTATATACGATACAGAGCACCCCCTTCGGCTTGCGCCAGTGACCGGACGTTATTCTTTGGAGAGTGGCTCTGCCGGATGTTTGCTCTCAATTTCGAGTACATTATTCGGACGGCGGAAGATCAGCATCTGCTCATCTTCGTTCACATCAACCTCAATCGTCACGCCAGATTGATATTCGCCTTTGAGCAGCGCCCGCGACAGTGGCGTCTCGATCATCCGTTGGATGGTGCGGCGCAGGGGGCGCGCGCCGTAGGAAGCGCTGTAGCCCTCGCGCACAATCAAGTCTTTGGCGGCTTGCGTCAGCTCCAAGGTTATCTCTTGCTCCGACAGCCGCTCAAGCAGGTCGTTCACTTGCAGATCGACGATCTGGATCAGGTCTTCCTCGATGAGTGGCTGGAAGACCACGATTTCATCGATACGGTTGAGGAATTCGGGGCGGAAGGCTTGCTTCAGCGCCTCGTTGACCTTATGCTCCGCCTCTTTGAGGTTGACTTGCTGCTGATTGGCGTCGTTGGTTGAGAAGCCAATCGGCTTGCCTTGCAGGTGCTCTGTGCCTGCGTTGCTCGTCATGATGATGATTGTGTTGCGGAAATCGACCGTATGGCCTTGGCCGTCGGTCATACGCCCATCGTCAAGCACTTGCAGCAGCGCGTTGAAGACATCGGCGTGCGCCTTTTCAATCTCGTCAAACAGGATGACCTGGTAGGGCCGCCGCCGCACGCTCTCGGTCAGTTGGCCACCTTCGTCGTAGCCAATGTAGCCGGGAGGCGCGCCGATCAACCGGCTGACGGTGTGGCGCTCCTGAAATTCGCTCATATCCACCCGCGTCAGCGCTTCATCGCTGTCGAACATAAACTCGGCCAGCGCTTTTGCCAACTCAGTCTTGCCCACACCCGTCGGCCCAACGAAGATAAAGCTGCCGATGGGGCGACGTGGGTCTTTCAGGCCGCTGCGCGCGCGGCGGATGGCGTCGGAGAGGGCGGCGATGGCTTTTTCCTGCCCAATGACCCGTTGGTGCAGCCGGTCTTCCATGTGGATAAGCTTATCGCGTTCGGTTTCAAGCATGCGGTTGACGGGGATGCCCGTCCAGCTTGAAATAATCGCCGCGATATCTTCGTCATCTACCACTTCGTCAAGGTCGTTGTTGGAAAGCCACTCTTCGCGCTCTTTCTCAAACTCCTTCTGCAGGGAGAGGTATTGCGTCCGCAGTTTGGCCGCGCGCTCATATTCACGCTGGGCGCTGGCCTCTTCCTCCATCCGCTGCAACTGCTGCAACTCCTCATCCTTCTGCTTAAGATCTTCGGGCATTGAGTAGATGTCAATGCGGAGTTTGGCACCCGCTTCGTCGATCAGGTCGATGGCCTTGTCGGGCAGGAAGCGGTCACTCACGTAGCGGCTGGAAAGGCGGGCCGCCGCAACCAGCGCATTATCGCTAATCACCAGGTGGTGGTGGTTTTCGTAGTGCTTGCGCAGGCCGCGAAGCATCTCCACCGCCGTCTCGACGTCTGGCTCCTCGACGAAGACCGGATTGAACCGGCGTTCAAGCGCGGCATCTTTCTCGATATGCTTGCGATATTCGTCGATGGTCGTCGCGCCAATCACCTGTATTTCGCCGCGGCTCAGGGCGGGTTTGAGCATATTGCTGGCGTCAATGCTACCGGCGGCTGCGCCCGCACCGACCACCGTGTGCAGCTCATCGATGAAGAGGATGATTTTCTTATTGGAGGCGCGCACCTCTTCCATAACGGCCTTCAGCCGCTCTTCAAACTCGCCACGGAACTTGCTACCAGCGACCATACCAGCCAGGTCGAGCACGAGCAGCTGCTTATCGCGCAACATCGGCGGGACTTTGCCCGCAGAAATACGTTGGGCAAGGCCTTCGGAGATGGCCGTCTTGCCGACGCCGGTCTCTCCCACGAGGACGGGGTTGTTCTTGGTGCGGCGGGAGAGAATACGCATCACGCGGGTGATTTCTGATTCGCGCCCGATGACCGGGTCAAGCATATTGGCTTGCGCAAGTTCTGTGAGATCAGTGCTGTATTTTTCAAGAATTTCGTAGCGGCTCTCTGCTCCGGGATCATCCGAACGTTGGTTTCCGCGGATTTCCATCAGCTCCTGGTGGAGGCGCTCTGGCTCAATGCCGAAGGAGCTGAGAATACGTGATGAGGTACCCTCCCGCTCGCCGCTGATGGCCATCAAGAGATGATCCACGCCAACGTACTGGTCATTGAGACGATTCGCTTCCTCCTCTGCGCGTTTGACAAGACGTTGAGTGCGAGGAGTGACATAGACTTGATTGCCATACCCATAGTGGCCGTACACTTTGGGAGATTTCTCCAGCTCGCGCTCAATGCGCTGGGAGACGGCCTCTGGGTCAACGCCTAGGCGAGTCAATGCACGGATGGCAAGCCCTTCCTTCTGGCGGAGCATCGCCAAAAAGATGTGCTCAACATCAAGCTGTGTATGATGTTGATCCTGCATGATCTCTTGCGCTTCTTGAAACGTCTCTTGTGCTTTTTCGGTAAATCGATCAAGTCGCATAATAGCTCTTTCTCTATCGTCTCTGATATGACTACTGCCCTCGTTCGCTGAGGGTCGCTGGGGATGCCCCGCACGATAGGGTCTCTGATAAGCCTAATTTAGGATCTGATTTCGCAAGGTGGGCACGGTACGGCGGTACGACGGTACAGACAATCACACGGCTTTTGCCCAGAACACGGTTGTTGATCATAGTATAGCACAAAACCTATTTGGATTCAGGGGGGTGGCGATGAGCACGCGAATACGTGTACTTCCTCCTAAATATGCGTGATTAGTTCTCCTTTCCATCACTCTCCTCCCCCTGCTCCCCTGCTTTCTCTGCTTCTTTGTGCTCTTCTTTCTCCTCCGACGACCACCGCCGCCCCCGATGTTGCGCTCTCTCCCGCGCGGCAAAGAGCCGTTGCATCGACTCATCTCGCGGCGCGGGCTGAGTGGAGTCGCGTTGTTTCTTGCGCCGCAGAATGCGGTTTGCGAGCCACGTCCGCATCCCACGTAGGTCATCTTTGCGCAGGAGCAGCCGCCGTATGGCGATATCTAGTGGCCACAGCCCCACAACCAGCCACAGCAGCGGCAGCGATACGCCTTTGACTACACCCACATCTTGCTGCGTTCTGGCGAAGGCGACATCCGGCTCTGGCATATACCGCCCGCCGGTCTGTGAGGCGATATTCTGCATCAGGTCAGGGTTTTGCTGTGCAGTGCTATATTCAGGCGAGTAGGTCACCACTAGCCCCGTACTGCTCATCCCCACCAATTGCCCGCCAACCCGCTCCAATGCCGCCACTTGGGCGAGGTAGATGCCCGGGTCGCTGGCGGTCTTCACGGCGCGGTAATGGCCTGCCCCCACCTGCGTGAAGGAAAGAGAGGTACCCTTATCCTCTGGATCGAGAAGCCGCCCCTGGATCATCAAATCTTCCTGCGCACGTGTGCGATCTTCAAGCATCAGGTCGAAGATCATCTGTCCGCCTTCGGTGTGGGCCTCTAGGGTCACCCCCTCATTCTGCTTTGGAGGCATCAACATCGCGAGTAGCCCCTCGCCGAACGACGGAAATTGCCCCCACGTAATCCACTTTTCCGCCCACTGCGCTTTCAAGTCGCTTGTCCACACGACGCTCCTGCCAAGGCCATACTGCCATTGCGCAAGAACAGGTTTGCCATCGGGAGAGACGAGGATCGTCCGTGCCGCTTCGCGTGCTTCGGTGACGTTATAGCCGTAGAGCGGGGGGAAATCACCTACCCCGCGCACCACCGGCGCTGGCAGAGAAACAAGCGGCGTGAAGGGTTCTTCCTCAATGTCGCGCCCCGCAACGATAATCGTCTCGGAAAGGAAGATACTTGGCACATCCGACGCCTGCTCAACAAGGTAATGCCGCCCACCACCACGCTTGGCTATATCCTCCAATTCCGGGTTGGAGTTTTGCCCGATGGCGACCACCGATATGGTTGTCCCCTGCTGCTGCATTTGGTCAACTAAGTCGGCATAATTGCTGTCTGCCTGGCCATCGGTGAGCAGCAGGACGTGTTTCACCTTCGCATCGACGGTGGAAAGCTCACGCGCGGCGGGGGCGATGCCACTGCGGATATCTGTGCCGCCCCCCGCCACAAACCGGCTCAATGCATCTTGTATCTCCAAGGTATCTGGCAGGGTCTGTATGGGCAATATCCACGACCCAAAGGTATCAAAGGCAACGATGCCTATCTTATCCTGCTGCTCCAGCCCAAGCGACGCCTGATAAACCGCTTCCTTGGCAAGGTCAAGCTTGCTCAAGGCGGCGGGAGTGCTTTGTTCAGCCATACTCCCGCTCCGATCCATCACGAGGACGAGGGCCAAGTCGGGGCGCATGACCGTATCTTTGCGGTCAAGCTCCACCGGCAGCGTCTCCTCAATGGGACTCCGCCGCCACCCGCCTGCCCCAAACGACCGTTGCCCGCCCACCATCATAAAGCTGCCACCCTGTTCACGGATGTAAGTCGGCAAGGCCTCTATGACGGAGAAAGGCGTGTCATATGCCGCGACATTCACAAATATCACCGCCGTGTATTGGCGCAACGTGGGCTGGTCAGCGGGGAGAGCTTGTGGCGAGACCACATCGACCCTTGCGTTGGCGGCCTCAAAGACGCTCTTCAATGGCGCGGCCTGATCTGGATCAGATGTGGCAATCAGGATGTGGGGCGGCCCCTCGACTGTGGTGAATGCCGCGGCGCGGTTATTCATCGCACGGGTGTCATTCTCTGCCTCAATCCGCGCTTCATAGCGGTGAAAGCCACTCTCCTCCGCCAACACCGCAACATCCTCCTCCTGGAACCCCTTACCAATCGCCACCTGCCGCTCCTCAACCAGCTCCCCGTCGGCAAAGAGGTAGAGCGTGCCTTGCGTCTCAATGCTACTGTTGATGGCGGCTTGAAGCGTGATTTGCTGGCCAATGTGCGCGGCGGTGGGTGCTTCAAGGGCGCTCAATATCACGTCGCCCTGCCCCTCATCCGCGGTCAGCATAACCGTATCGACAGGCACATCCCGCGCCACGGCAACTTGCGCAGCGTCGGTTGCCTTCCCAAGGTTTTCGCCGCCGTCGCTGAGCAGGACAAGCCGTTGTTGCGTATCAGACGGCAGCAGCGCAAGCCCCAACCGGATCGCCTCTGCAATGTTGGTGCGGTTGGTCGATACCTGTGAGGTCAGCCGCGGGAGTGCTTCTAGCTTGCCGGGGGCGCGCTCAACCGATGGTTGCTCGCCAAAGAGCACCACTGCGGCTTGGTCGTTGGGGTGGGTATGCTCAAGGGTGGCGTTGATGTAGTCAAGGGTTCGCGTACGCTGTTCGGGCGTGACCGAATCGCTGCCATCAACCAAAAACACGACCGCCATATCGTCGGTATGCTGCACAAACCGTGTCCCCGCCAGCGAAAAGATGATGGCGATGAGCAGGATGATGCGCAAGGTGAGTGAGACCCACGTCCGCACTGGAATGCGCCGCCACAACGCCGACCACCGTAGCCTTATCCGCCGGTGCAATGGCCGACGGGGGTGCCATTCGAGGGTGAAAGGGAGCAGATCACGGCGGGTCGCCGCGCGGTCAAGCTCTTGATGTTGCTCTTCTAGCACCAATGCCAGCGTTACCGCCCACAGGATAGGCAGCAGCAGGAGGAGCCAGAGCATATGCGGGTAGAGAAAAGAAACAGACATAGCCAACCCACTCTATTCTCAATATACCTTGCCATTTTGCAAGTATCTTGCCACTATCTTGCCACTATCTTGCCACTATCTTGCCACTATCTTGCCATTTTGCCACTATCTGAACATTGGTCATCTTGCTGTCCGCCCGACTCTTTTGTATTATACGTCTGGTTCGTGCAATGAAATCCCGTCCGCCATATCGCGGGCTGAATTTGGTAGGAGTTGTCATCATCACCATACCACGTTTTCGCAAATCTGCGGAAGATCAAGATACAGAACATTCTTCAAAACGTTTTTCAAGATGGCCGTCGTGGCACCTTACGCTGCTGATTGGCCTCCTTGCGCTCCTCCCCCGCTGCCTGACGCTCAATGACTTCTTCACGGTGGATGAAAGTTTTCATTGGGTATGGCGGGTGATGCATTTTGTCGATGCGATAGAGGATCACCAGTGGGCGCGCACCAATTTGACCGGCCATCCGGGCATCACCACGCTATGGCTTGGGGCCGTGGGGAGGAGTATCAGCTTTGCGGTGGGGCTTGTTGGGCCGGAGTGGGAAAAGGGCAGTGTTGCATACCTTGCCCTGCTGCGGCTGCCGATTGCCGTGGTGAATAGCCTGGCGGTGGTGGGTGGCTATCTCATCTTGCACCGCCTCCTCCGTCCGCACACCGCTCTCCTTGCGGCGTTGCTATGGGCCGGATCGCCGTTCGTCATTGCGCACAGCCGTCTCCTCCACCTGGATGGGCTACTGACCTCCTGTATGACCTTGAGCATCCTCTTTCTGCTGCTCATTGACCACATTGACCACATTGATCATACCGATACCCCCCCTTCCCCCGACCCTCATACTGGCCCACCGCCATCGCCGCTTTTTGCGTGGCCACTTGTAGCATCAGCCATTTGCGGTGGGCTTGCGATGCTAACAAAAGCGCCTTCTCTCGCCCTACTGCCTATCATCGGCATATTGCTGCTCTTCTTTGATACTGAACGGATGTGGAGTGGCATTCGTCGGGCAACATTGCGGATGGGAGTGTGGGTGGCGATTGCGGGGGTGGTCGTATACATTGGCTGGCCCGCGATGTGGACAACACCGACCGCCGCGCTTGGCCACGTGATAGAGGAAATCATCGCCAACGGCGGCCAACCACACGAGTCGGGGAATTTCTTTCTCGGCGGGCCGACAGCCGACCCGGGTATGCTCTTCTACCCAGCGGTGGTGCTCTGGCGCACGACGCCTTTCACGCTCATTGGGCTATTGCTTGTCCCGATGGCCATCAAGCACCGCCCTGATGAACGACGCACGCTGTTGGCAGTTGTGGGGGTGATTATTCTCTTCGGCGGCGCGATGAGCATCTTGCCCAAGAAGTTCGACCGCTATCTGCTGCCTCTCTTCCCGATGCTTGCCATCGCGGGCGCAGCGGGGGTATGGTGGTTGGCGTCAACGCCACGTGCGCAACACATTCTCAACACGCTCGCAACCCGCGCCCAACAGCTTCCCAATCAGCTCTGCAATCAGCTTTCTGGCCTCTTTTCTGCCCACCGTCTGGTGTATCTTATTGTGGGCGTTTGCTTATTTCTGACAAACCTGTGGTATCATCCCTATTACCTGTCATACTTCAATCCATTGCTTGGAGGAGGGCGCGTGGCATCATCCATACTGTTGGTTGGGTGGGGAGAGGGGATGGAACAAGTCGGAGCGTGGCTCCGCACTCGCCCCGATCTCATGCGTAGTCCGGTGATGTCATGGGACTACCGCACGCTAGAGCCGTTCGTGCCGACGCGGGTGGTTGAACTCAACCGCACGACGGTTGAGCAGCCCGCCAGCTATGCTGTCCTCTACATACGCGGCCTCCAACGCAACGACCCCGCCACCGCCATCGAGCATATTCAGCAGACCCCACCGCTCTACGTGGTGCGAGAACACGGCATTGACTACGCCTATGTGCACCAACCCATTCGCCCCTTCGATACGACGGTAGATGCCGTTTTCGGCGAGGGGTTGCACCTACGTGGGTTCAGCATTGACCAGACGAACATACAGACGAACATACAGACGAACATACAGACGAACATACAAGCGACGAACACCTTGACCGTCACCCTGTCGTGGAATGTGCAGAGTGACCAAGAGGGAGGGATGTTCAGCTTTTTGCACGTGCTTGATGAAGCGGGGGAGACCGTTGCCCAACTCGACACGCCCATTGACGAGGGGTTATACACATCGTGGCAGCGAGGCCAGCAATTTGGCCACCCCTTGCCGCTCACACTTCCGCCTGACCTTGAGCCGGGGACGTATCGTGTGGTATTGGGGGTCTACCACCCCGCCAACGGCCACCGTTTGCCGCTTACCCAAGGGGAAGCAATACCACCGGAGGTGGATGGGCCGGATGTGGTTGAGCTGACGACGGTTTCTATTTCGGAAGAATAGAGAAGATAAGCGATAAAATCTTGTTTAAGGCTGTCTGAAGATAGTTGAGGGAAACGAGAGAAACGTATGGTTTTGAATTTCCAACTGACAAAAGAAGATCTCGCCGCATTCCACTTACACCTCTACCGGGTGCTGCCGAGCATGCGCCAACGACAGATGGTATACCGCTCTCTGGCGGCGTTTGTCGTGTTTTTCCTGGTGGCGGGAGTGCTCTACCTGCTGGGGTCGCTCACGCTTGAGTGGTATTTTTTGGTGATTGAATTTGGGCTTGCAATCCCTACTTTTTTCATCTATCCTATAATTGACGAAAAGCTCTATCGCCAGAAGTCATTGAAGACGATCGAAGAGGGGAGGAACAAAGACCTCGTTGGAGATTGTACCGTCTCAATTGATGAAACGTCGATCACTTCGACCACCAATCGTGGTGATTTTCACGAATTTTGGACGACGGTTCAGCGGATCGAAGAGACTGACACGTATACCTACATTTTCGTGAGCGATGTAAGCGCGTTTATCATCCCACGACGGGTATTTTCAACGCCAGACGACTATCAAACCTTCAGAGATACCTTGACGAAGTACCACGACGCAGCAATGGAATCATTGCAGGCGGACGAAACGGACGAAATGGACGAGTCGGATGAAAGGGCAACCGAAGAGCGGGAAGAATCGGCAGAACGTGTGGGGTAGTACCTTGCTGGTACATCATTCGAGACACGCAAACCGCCACAGAAGGATGTGCCGTCAGTTGCCATTCAAAAGAGTCTCTGCTATCATCAGAGTGCCATCTTTTTGGTTGACAGTGGGGCTGCATCGTTTGGGGTTTGGCCCAAAAAGCCCTGGGAGTAGCCGTACATCTTGTACTGCATTCTGTACTAAAATCACACGAGAACAAAGATGAACCCGCAAAGCCCTGATCAGATGTTTGAAGACTGGAAAGATAGTTTTATGGAGACACAAGGTTCCCGTAAAGGGTTGGAAGAACTCGGTTTGACGCAGGCAGGGACGATCTGGCGAAACCTGACCACCTCCGCGCTCTATGAGCAGACGGTGCGGCGTCAGGAAGGAACAATTGCCCACCTTGGCCCGCTGGTTATCCGCACGGGGCAGCATACTGGCCGTGCCCCCAACGATAAATTCGTTGTCGATGAGCCTACAAGCACCGACAAAGTGTGGTGGGGGACGGTCAACAAGCCGTTTGAAAAGGAGCAGTTTGAGAAGCTCCTCCACCGCGCCCAGGCCTACCTCCAAGGCAAAGATCTCTTTATTCAGGATTGCTATGCCGGAGCAGACCCCGAATATCGCATGCCAATCACCGTCATCACCGATATGGCATGGCAAAGCCTCTTTGCCCGCAACATGTTCATCCGTGCCAAGCCAGGCGAACTCGAGACCCACGAACCAGAATTTACCGTGGTTGCCGCGACTGGTTTCCATACCGACCCAGAGATCGACGGCTCTCGCAGCGACGTGTGTGTGCTCGTGAACTTTGAGCGCCGTCTTGTCTTGATCGCCGGTTCGCAGTATGGCGGGGAGATTAAGAAGTCTATCTTCACCGTTCTCAACTACATGTTGCCACTGCGTGGGGTGCTCTCGATGCACGCCTCGGCAAACGTTGGCCCCAAGGGCGATGCGGCGGTCTTCTTTGGGCTGAGCGGCACCGGCAAGACCACGCTCTCGGCCGACTCCTCCCGCACGCTCATTGGCGACGACGAGCACGGGTGGAGTGACCGCGGTATCTTCAACTTTGAGGGTGGCTGCTATGCGAAGGTTATTCGCCTTTCCCCCGAAGCAGAGCCTGAAATCTACCAAACCACCCGCCGCTTTGGGACGATCCTCGAAAACGTGGCGATGGATCCGCGCACGCGGCGGCTCGACCTCGACGACGGCTCGCTAACCGAGAATACGCGCGCCGCCTACCCCATCACCCACATCTCCAACGCCGATTATAGCGGAATGTGTGGTCATCCATCCAACATCATCATGCTGACGGCAGATGCCTTTGGCGTGTTGCCACCCATCAGCCGCCTCTCAACCGAGCAGGCGATGTATCACTTCCTCTCCGGCTACACCGCCAAGGTCGCCGGAACGGAGAAAGGCATTGATGAGCCGCAAGCGACGTTCTCTGCCTGCTTCGGCGCTCCGTTTATGGTCTTGCACCCCACCGCCTATGCCAATATGCTTGGCGAGCGCATCAAGAAGCACAACGTCAATGTGTGGTTGATCAATACGGGGTGGACAGGCGGGCCGGCTGGTGTGGGCCACCGGATGAAGATTTCCTACACCCGCGCCATGGTGCAAGCCGCGCTGGAGGGCAAGCTCGACGATGTCTCCACGACGCCCGATCCGGTCTTTGGCGTGGGCGTGCCGCAGAGCTGCCCCAATGTGCCGCAAGAAGTCTTGCAGCCGCGCCATACGTGGGATGACAA
Organism: uncultured Chloroflexaceae bacterium; assembly: GCA_964526735.1. Taxonomy (GTDB): domain Bacteria; phylum Chloroflexota; class Chloroflexia; order Chloroflexales; family Chloroflexaceae; genus JAAUSY01. The sequence continues at coordinate 33,896 of CAZGLO010000030.1, forward strand.
AGATGCCTACGACGGCAAAGCGCGTGAATTGGCCAACCTCTTCCACGAAAACTTCAAGCAGTTTGAAGACCAGGTGACGCCTGAAATCCGCGATGCGGGGCCAATCAAGTCGTAATACGCCATCAATAGTTATCAATAGCTATCAATAGCTGAACGCATGCGGCGGGGTAGGGAGAACAACTCTCCTTATTCCCGCCGCATTCCCGCCGCGTGCACCACAATCCCCCCCTCTCCTCTTGCTTATCTATATTAACCACTGGATCAATGTGTGTTGTTGCCTGCCTTTGCCTTGAAATCGACAAAGCGATAGCCAACACCCCGCTCAGTGAGAATATACTTGGGATTTGCGGGGTCTTCCTCGATTTTCTGCCGCAGATAGGTGATGTATAGCCGCAGATAGTGGCTTTCATCGCGGTACTCTGGCCCCCACACCTTGGTCAGCAGCATCTGATGTGTTTGCACATATCCTGCGTTCTGCACGAGGTGGTAGAGGAGGCGGTATTCGGTGGGGCGCAGGTTGACGCGCTCGCCATGGACTAACACCTCCCGCCGCGCGAAGTCGATGTGCAACCGATCATCGACGGTTACCATCGTCTGCGGCACAGCAGGCACCACGTAGTGACGCCGAAGCACCGCCCGGATACGGCTCACCAGCTCACGGTGGCTGAAGGGCTTGCCGATATAGTCATCAGCGCCTAGCTCCAAGCCGCGGATGCGGTCATCTTCATCGTCTTTGGCGGTCAAAATCAAGACAGGCACTTGCGAAAACGTCCGCAAGCGGCCAAGCGTCTCAAAGCCGTCCATCTCTGGCATCATGATGTCGAGGAGGACAACGTCTGGCATGTCTTCACGCGCGCGGTCAAGCGCTTCGCGACCGTTGGTGGCGCTGACGACCCGCGCCCCCTCCAGCTCCAAATTCATGCGCATGAACTTAATCATGTGCATCTCGTCGTCCACCACGAGGATCAATTTATCTTTTAGTTCTGACATGAGGATTATCTATTCAGTTTGCGTTTGAAATACCATACAAATTCTAGCACTTCGTGCGGTGGGATTCAACTCGCAAAATTCTCCCCTAAAGGTACCCTCATTCTCCACTCTTCCCCCCTTGAATTTTTACTCTTTATGGTGTTGAATCAGGAGAAACCATCTGAGCATAGCGAGCGGTATTATGTAGAGTAAGGAGAACGGTATATGCAATATCATACCTGGAGAAACGAGACTGATTTGTTGGAGGGGATGGTCATGGAACCACAGAATATTCTTTGCCTCGATGTCAACCTGTGGGCTGTACTCGATACGCTCCCAGAGAGCATTGCGCTTGTTGATTCGCGAGGCACAACTCGCTATCTCAACGCCTCATGGTACCAGTTTATGATGGAGAGGGCGGTGGGAGATGCAAGTTTTACGATAGGCCAACCATTTATGAACAACTTCGCGTCGACGTTCCGCGCTAGTAGTGTTAATATAGATGCAATGGAGAAAGGGTTGAAAAGTGTGTTGAGTGGGACGAGTGAGAGCTTTGAGATGCAATACTCCTACCACTCGCAGCGACGCAACTACTGGTTTACCACCACAATCTTGGCGACGCACGCGGTTGATGGCGAACGCAGCGCATTGATACAACAACGCGATACGACGGCGGAAAAACACGCCGAGCAGGAAGCCAACATGCGCAACGCCATCCTTGAGGCCCTCGGTGTGGCGGGGAGCAATTTCCTCAAGAGCGACGATATTGATGGCAATATCGATTTCATGCTCGAACAGCTGGGCCGGGCAACGGATATCAGCCGCGTCTATGTCTTTCACAACCATAGCAATGACGATGGCGACCTGCTGATGAGCCAGCGCTATGAGTGGTGTGCCACCGGCGTAGAACCACAGATCGACAACCCAGACTTGCAAAATATCCCCTACAACGACCTTGGTTTCCAGCGGTGGGCAGAGACACTGGGCAAGGGCGAGGCGATTACCGGCTCTGTTTCAACATTCCCCGAAGCGGAGCGGGAAGTCTTAGAGCCGCAGCACATCCTCTATATCACCGTGGTGCCTATCTTCGTGGATAAAGAGTGGTGGGGGTTTATTGGCTTTGACAACTGCATGGAAGACCGCCACATCTTCGATTCGGAGATCGGCGCGCTGAAGACCGCTGCGAGTATTATTGGCAGCGCGATGCTGAATCAGCGCAATAAGCAACAACAACAACAATTTACTGCCATCCTGGAGGCTACCACCGACTTCGTCGCTATCTCCAATGCAGAAGGCATTATCACCTTTATGAACAGCGCCGGACGCAATATGCTGCAAATTGGCCACGATGAAATTATTTCGCGGGTGGATATCTCCGAAACACACCCCAAATGGGCCGCTGACCTCATTCTACAAGTCGGCATACCACACGCGCTTGAGCACGGCGTGTGGCAAGGCGAGTCGGTCTTCCGCGCGCGGGATGGGCGTGAATTCCCTGTCTTGCAGCTCATCCTCGCCCACAAATCGCCCAGCGGAGCGATAGAGTTCTTATCAACCATCGCCCGCGACATCTCTGAGCTAAAAGATGCCGAAGCCGCCCTACAACACAAGTCAGAGACCATCCGCGAGCTTTCTACCCCCATCATCCCCCTCAACGACCGCGTGATGGTAATGCCGCTCATTGGCACGATTGATGAGGAGCGCGTTCAGCAGATGACCGAAACGTTGCTCAATGGCATTGCTGGCACACAAGCCGAAACCATTATCATCGATTGTACTGGCATTGCATCGATTGACTACACCACCGCAAATGGCTTTATCCAGGCCGCGCAAGCCGCCCGTCTCCTGGGCGCACAGACGCTCTTGACCGGCATCCGGCCCGATTTGGCGCAGGCGTTGGTCAGCCTTGATGTCCCGTTGCAGGGGCTGCAGACGTATAGCTCGCTGCAAGCTGGTATCACCCACGCTATGGGATTGTAAGCACATGGTAAGCATACTGTGAGGATATTGTCAGCACAGGAGTTCGGCTCCCACTTGGCAATCATTCAGTTGACTGGTACAATAAGGAGGTTGTCTAAAATAGATACACATACATCCTTGGCAAAATATATAGCAAAATTCGTGTAGTAAGGTGGTGTCATGCGGCATCTTGAACGATGGCGTCCTTTGTTAAACCCATTGCGATATCTTATCACCGGCGGATTGCTTTTTTACCTCGTATGGAAGGCAGATCCCGCACAGATTTGGGAAAAGTGGCATTCGGTCGATCTTCGATTGATCGGCCTGGCCCTCCTACTGCAATTTTTGGGCATCGCCCTGAGCGCAGCCAAATGGGGAATGCTGCTCAAAGCACGCAATCGCGACCAACCCTATGGTTGGCTGTTGAGTACCTACCTTGTGGGGCAATTTGCAAACAACTTTCTCCCGACGACAGTCGGCGGCGATGCGGTACGGGTCGTGCAGCTTGGCAAGCGGGTCAATAGCTTTAGCCAAGCAAGCGCTTCCGTCTTCATCGATAGATTGACCGGCTTCCTTGCCCTGAGCCTGATAGCAAACATGGCGCTGGTGCTGACCTACGTTGGGCTGGGAGGATATCAGTTCTTTACGAGCATTCCCTTCTATATCGCGACTGTTGGTTTCACCATCGCTGCTATCTTGGCCGTGGCGATGTGCTTTAGCGCACCGTGGCTGCAGCAAAAATTCGGCGCATATGTGCCCCAATTTGCACAATACCCGCTGCAGCGCATTACCACCTCTCTGGCTGACTTCTTCCCACAAGGGGGATGGCTCATCGTCGTGTTGGCGATGTCGCTCTCGTTCCAATCACTTTGGGTTATTATCAATGCCGTCTGCGGGATGGCGCTGGATATCCAGGCACCACTGCTCATCTACGCGCTGATGGCTCCTATCACCGACGTGGTGGGGCTTATTCCGGTCTTTGTCAACAATATGGGCGCACGTGAACTAGTCTTCACGCTCTACCTGACACAAATAGGGGTTTCACCGGCAACCGCCCTCGCGCTCGCCTTTCTTATCCTCTCTGTCCGCCTGGTGGTGAGTATACTTGGAGGGGTTATCATGTTCTTTGGGGGAGCAGATCTCCGTTCTATGCAGATGACACGAGACACCCTCTCACGTAAACCCTCCTGACCACGTATGAACCGCTTGCGAAAGAGCTATCTCCCCTTCATGCTCGTCGTGCTCCTCGCACTGATGCCCCGCACGGTGGCGGTTGGTGGTTTTCTCACCGCCGATGAAGCCTACCACTGGATTGGGAGAGTTGAAGATTTCGCCCGCTTTATTGATGAAGGCGCATTTGCCGAGACGAATATCATTGGCCACCCGGGTGTCACGACGATGTGGCTTGGGGGGGTGGCCTCGCGGGTGCACTATGGTCTGGTTGAGCTTGGGTGGTTGCCGCACCCCGACGCCGACCAAGTACGCTATTGGAATAGCCTTCGCTTCCCGATTGGCCTCATAACGGTGCTCAGTGTTGTCGCTGGGTATGCGTTGTTGCGGCGGCTGGTTGGGGAGCGGGTGGCGTTTGTGGCGGCTATTTTGTGGGCGACAGAACCATTCCTCATCGCCCACTCCAAGCTCCTCCACCTCGATGCCCTAGTGACCTCATTCATTGCCTTGTCGATGTTCAGTGCGATGGTGGCGTTGCCGCTCTCTTCCTCCTCATCCGTGCGATGGCGATATCTGATTGCGTCGGCGGTGGCGGGAGGGCTTGCCCTGCTCACCAAATCGCCCTCTATCATCATTATGCCGATGGTCGGGCTAATCGCGTTGGTGCATACTGCCGCGCTCTCAACGTACCCTTCCCCTTCCTCATCCTCCTTACCCGCCTTCTCCCTACGCCGCCATATTGGCCATTACCTGCTCATCATTGGCGTATGGGGCACGATTGCCGCGGGCGTGTGGGTAGCATTATGGCCTGCGGCGTGGGTCGATCTGCCGGGCGCAATTGGGCGGGTTATCAAGCAGGTCGCCTATGAGGGTGGTAGTCCGCACGGATGGGGGAATTTCTTTCTGGGCCGGGCGGTGGATGACCCAGGGATGCTCTTCTACCCCGTCGTGCTGGCGATACGGATGACGCCGTGGATGATGATCGGGCTATTTGCGGCTTCGCTGCCTGCAATTGCGGCTATCCGCCGTCGGAGGGCGAGGGAGGTAGAGGTGGGCAGGGCAGAAAATCGGTTCCCCTGCCCCCGCTGCGTTGGGATGATAGCGCTTTTTGCGCTGCTCTTCATCATCATGATGACTATCCCGCCCAAGAAGTTCGACCGCTATCTCCTGCCTATTTTCCCCTTTGTGGCGGTCATCTCGGCGATAGGGTGGGTCTACACGGCTGAACGTGTCCACACGTGGCTGACGACACGCTCTCGCTGGCGCGACCGCCCCTTGCAGACGTGGTATCGGTATGGGGGCGCGGTGGCGGGGGTTGCATTGGTAGGGCATATGGTGTGGTTTCACCCCTATGAGCTTGCCTACTATAATCAGCTGTTGGGTGGCGGCAAAACAGCAGTACATACACTGCCGGTGGGGTGGGGCGAAGGCTATGAGCAGGCCGGAGCATTCATCTCTGCGCAGCCCAATGGGTGCGATAGAGCGGTGGCATCGTGGTTTGCGCCGGTATTGAGCCGTTTCCTCTGCAACCATTGGGTCGTATCGCTTGATCGGGTGTTTGAGCCGGGCAAGGTTGATTATGCCGTGCTCTACATCGACCAAATGCAGCGCGAAAACAAACCCCGCGCCACGCATTTCCTGCTTGAGAACTTTGCCCGCATCCACACGGTAAAAATCCACGGCATTGACTACGCCTATGTGTACCAACTCCCGCTCCCCAACGCCCACCGTATTTTCGCAGATTTTGGCTCATCTATGCGGTTGCTTGGCTACGATATTGAGACCAACGCCGTGCGGGAAAGTGGGATATTGACTGTCACCCTGCAGTGGAAACCACGCACGCCCATCACGGAAGACTACATGATGTTCCTGCACGTGTTTGATGGCGATGGCGAGCGGGTAGGGCAGATTGATGTGCCACCAGCCGGGCCGCGCGCGCCAACCAGCGGATGGAACATCAATGGCTATGCCACGTGGATACACCCCATCCCCGTGCCGCCTGACCTACCGCCGGGGAACTATTGGATTGCGGTGGGCGTCTATCATCCCGAAGACTTCAGCCGGCTGCCCGTTGACGCTCCACGGCCAGCGGGCGCGCCGGATGATGGCCCACATACGCTCTTCCTCGACCCATTCCGCATTGAGTGACTACTCCCAACCCAAAAGGGTTGGGCTTCTCGGGTCGAAACCCAGGCTGTGTAGCCCCACAGCCAGAAT
>CAZGLO010000031.1:0-38580 GCA_964526735.1 uncultured Chloroflexaceae bacterium
TTGGGTTATCTGTAGTCGTTTCATCCTATAAGTATACACCCGGATTTGGTATCACTTATTCATCATTTATCTTTCCATCCATCTTTCATCCATCCTCTTTTTATCCTCTTTCCCGTCATTATTCCCCCTTCTCCGACCATCTTGAGCATATTATGAATGTGCCACTCGCTTTTCTGCAACCCCAGCTTCTACCGCCAAGAGCATCTCGATATGTTCCGGATCGACGGGCCGGGAAAAGTAATACCCCTGCACATAGTCACATTTCAATTCTCGGAGGTAGTTGAGCTGTGAAACTGTCTCCACTCCTTCTGCCACGACCTCTTTCCCCAAGGTGTGGCTCAACATGATAATGCTCTGCGTAATGGCGTTGCTCTCCGAACTAGTCTCTAGTGTCCAGATAAACGATTTATCAATCTTGAGCATATGGATGGGGAAGCGATGCAGGTAGCGCAGCGATGAATAGCCCGTCCCAAAGTCATCGATACAGAGTTGTATCCCCATTTCGCGCAGCTCAACCAGCGTGGCGATAGTTGAGTCGACATGGATCATCATCGTTTCTTCGGTGATTTCGAGCTTGAGGCTGGTGGGAGCAAGAGAGGTCTCTTGCAGGACGTGGCGAACCCGTTGGATAAAGTCTTCTCCCGCAAATGCGCGTGGCGACAGATTGATGTTGACCGTAAGGGGAGGAAGCGTTGAGAATTGATGGAGCCAAACGCTCATCTGCCGACACGCTTCGTGCATCACCCAAGAGTCTAATGCGAGGCATAGTCCGGTTTCTTCCGCCGTGGGGATGAATTCATCAGGCTCAAGGAGGCCACGCTCAGGGTGCTGCCACCGGATCAATGCTTCAAAGCCAGCGATGCGGCCACTTGAGATGGCGATGATGGGCTGGTAGTAGAGCAAAAGCTCATCATTTTCGATAGCCCGGCGGAGGGCGGTTTCAGTGTAGAGCCGCCGCAGCACGTGGTCGTGCATCGCGATATCGAAGACGGCATAGTGGCCTGGCCCCATCGCCTTGGCGCGGTGGAGGGCGGTGTCAGCATCTCGCAGGATATCGACCGACTGGACGTAGGACTGGTTGGAGATGGCGATGCCAATGCAGGCGGAGACGGTCAGGTCGTGGCTGTTGATAAACAACGGCCGGGCAAGCTCCCGCTGGATGCGCTCGACCAACAGCATCACGTCGTTGATATCCTCGATATCTTCAAGCAGGATGACAAACTCGTCGCTGCCAAAGCGGGCGACGGTATCTGTTGCGCGGAGACACGCCTTCAACCGGCCGGCGGTGGTAATCAGAAGCTGGTCGCCATCCATATGGCCCAAACTATCATTGACCACCCGGAAGTTGTCGATATCGAGAAACAACACCGCAAAGGAACGCGGTTCGCCGCGCTTGATATAGCGCATGGCGTGGCCCAACAGCTCGATGAAGAGAGTGCGGTTTGGGAGGTTGGTCAGCGCATCGTGGAGGGCTTGGTGGCGCAACCGACGCTCAACCGCCTTCCACTCCGTCCGGTCTTGAAACAACACGATACACCCGGTGAGTTCGCCCTGTTCGAAGAGCGGGATACTGACCAGCGAAGCGGGGAAAGACGTGCCATTCTTCCGCCACAGCGTCTCGTCATTGACCCGCCGCGACACGCCATCCCGCGAGGTGGCAGAGACGGGAGAAGAGTTGTCGGGGCAACTTCCCCCTTCTTCATCGATGTGGCGGGTGAACGCTTGGAATGAGCAGTTGACAATCTCTTCCGAGCGGTAGCCAAGCATCCGCAACGCCGATGAATTGGCAAAGGTGATGACCCCATTGATGTCAAGCCCCACCACCCCCTCTTCCGTCGTTTGCAGCAGGAGCGTGTGGTGCTGGGTGAGGCGTTGGAGTGACTGCTCTGCCTCTACTTTGGTGGTGACCTCGGTGAGAAAGATAATCAGCCCAATAGACTCGTTTTCCTGGTTGGTAACAGGAATGATGTTCCAGTCCCAGTAGGTCTGTTGGTGGGCATCGGAGAGGAGATCAGCCGGACAAGGGCAAGCACGCAAGATCATTGGCTCTTGCCTTTGTAGGACACGCTGAAATATCCCTTCATACCCTTCCAACGGGTGGAGATCGAAGAAGTTTTTCCCCACATAGTCGCAAGATGCGGTTTGGTGGATTTTGCTGTATTCTTCGTTGATACGCAGGATAGTAAATGAATGATCGACATGGATGATGATGCATGCGGTGGAAGAGAAAATCGCTTCGATCAATGCATCTCTATCTGGCCATAGATCACAAGCATCGGTATATGGGCAGGCGTGGCCGGGGGAGAGTCCCTGATAGCATCCGTCGTGGTGGGTAAATGCTTTCTGGTCCACAGTTTTTCCCTCATTCTAATATTCACACTGGTAGGACGAAAAACCAACGAATAATACTATAATAACACTAAGTGGTGGTTATGTTCTCCCCCCATGTCGATTGTGGGGGATATAGTAGCAAAATACAGTTCTGGTCAGAGAGAGTAAGAAGAAGGGAGAAACAACAAAAAAAGAGTGGCGCATCCGACCGCCACTCTTCAGAACGGCAGTGCCCTGCGCCTATGGCTCGCCTGTTGGCTTTAGAAAACCCGACCCGAGAGGAAAAAATGGTATTCAGCTCTGATGTGGTTCTGCGCTCGGCTCCGATTTCAGCTCTGAACGATGGGGGGAGTGAGCTAATCGATAAACTGCTGATACCACAGCTCGATGCTCAACAGGCTCCAAATGAGCGACCCGTGGTCGGCAAACCCTGTCTCATGCTCGTTCAAGAGCTTCTCTACCGCGGCCACGTCGAACAGCCCACGTCGGCTGATGGCATCGTGGGAGAGGACATCGCGCACAAAGGGCCGCGCTTCGTTGCGTATCCATATGGGGATAGGGATGGGAAAGCCCTTCTTTTTGCGGTCAATGATGGCATCAGGGAGCAGTTTGCGGCTCACCTGCTTGAGCAGATATTTGCGTTGGAGGCCTTTGAGCTTGAGAGAAGGCGGCACTGACGCCGCAAATTCCACCACCTTGTGGTCTAAGAAGGGCACCCGCGCCTCAAGCGACGTCCCCATACTGGTCTTGTCGCCGCGGGCCAGGAGATCATCCACCAGCCAATACTTCGTATCAACGTAGAGCATGCGGTTGAGGGCCGACGTGGCGTTGGTACGCTCCAGCATCGCCGCGAACGACTCGCGTGCAATATCGCGCTGCACCTCTTGGCTGAACGAGTCGGAGACCAATGCCGCCTTCATATCGCTGTTGAAGAGCGGGAACCAGTTGAGCAGGCGGGTCACCTCATCCTGCTGGCACAGCGCGTAGAGCGCCAACTTCTGACGCCGCATCCCCGGCAGCATGCCGCTCATCGCCAGCATCGCGCTGCGTACCGGCGCGGGGATACGCTTGAAGACGGGGGAAAATTGTTCACCCGCATAGCGGGCATATCCGGCGAAGAGTTCATCCCCGCCTTCGCCTGTCAAAACCATCTTTACGTGCTGTGACGCCAACTTGGCTACCATAAAGTTTGCCAGGCAGGCATCGTCGGCGATGGGCTGATCGAGGTGCCAGATGACCTTTGGGGTCAGGTCGATGAAGTCTTGCGGCGAGATGAAGATGTCGTAGTGGTCTGTCCCATACTGCTTGGCGACCATATGCGCAAAGGGTAGCTCACTGACCGCCTCGCCCGCGCCCTCAAACCCGACAGAGAATGTCTTGACCGGCTCATTGAGCACCTGGCTCATCAACGCCACGATGGTGCTCGAATCGATCCCGCCGCTGAGGAACGCCCCAAAGGGCACATCACTCACCAAGTGCATCTCGACCGTCTCACGGAGAATCTGCTCTAACTGCTCAACGTAGCTCTCCTCATTGATAGAGCCATTCTGTGGCGGGTTGAAGGAGAGATCCCAATATTGGCGTACCGATACCCCCTTGTCCGGCTCGCAAACCAGCAGATGGCCCGGCGGCAGCGCGTGGATGCCATCGAACATGGTGTAGGGACTTGGGACGTATTTGAGCGACAAAAACGCACTCAGCGCCTCAAGGTTGGCCTGCGCGTGGACGTGGGGATGCTGCAAGATCGGCTTGATCTCCGAGCCGAAGACCAACTGATCACCGGCAGTCGTGTAGTAGAGCGGCTTGATGCCAAGGCGGTCGCGGGCCACAAGCAGACGGCGTTTGCCAAACACGCCCGAATCCCACACGGCAAAGCCAAACATCCCCTGTAAGTGATTCACACAGTCATCGCCATAGTCTTCGTAGAGGTGGACGATGACTTCAGTATCGCTGGTGGTGGAGAAAGTATGCCCACGCTCCTCCAACTGCTGCCGCACCTGCTTAAAGTTGTAGATTTCGCCGTTGAAGATGACGCCTATCGTGCCGTCTTCATTGAACATCGGCTGATGCCCGCCCGCCAAGTCGATAATACTCAACCGCCGGAAGCCCAACCCCACATCTTGGTCAATATGGACGCCCTCATCGTCGGGCCCGCGGTGCTCAATCACCTGAAGCATGGCTTCGAGGGTCTGCTTGTTTACGGGCTGATGGGAGTGGTAGTTGTAGATACCGCAAATGCCGCACATCATACATTCCTTCCTACAAACCTACGAGGACGGTTGGCGAGAGCGACGCGCGTGGTGACGCTCTAACACATCTTCGTAGAACGCTTTCATCCGTTGGGCCACGAGCGGCCCCTCAAGATGGCTCACATCCTTCCGGCCTTGTGTTCGCCCGTTTCCCCCGCCCCGCGCTAAGATATCGGTGATGTGGTCGGCAAACGATTCAACGCTGAAGTCACAAAGAGCGCAGTCTGGAGTCTTGCCGATAACCTCCCGCACATCGCCCACATCGGTCGCCACAATCGGCAGATTACACGCCATCGCCTGCTTGATGATGTTGGGTGATCCCTCCTGGTAGGACGGGAACACCAACACGTCGCACGCATTCATAAAGAGGTTGAGGCGTGTTTGCGGCTCCTTATGCACGACGATCAGCTCAATAGACGGGTCGCGTTCGGAGAGATAGGCCGCCACATCGCGGGCAAGCGGGTAGTTCTTCACGGCAATCGCCGGGTTGGCGGCGAAGAGAAGATAGCGCTTTTCGGGGTCAAGCCCCAACTCTGCCCGCGCCTGCTCGCGGTCGATGGGGAAAAAGGTCTCAAAGTCGATCTCGTGCGAAAGAATATGGACGTTTGCGCCCGGAAGCTTCTTGGCCATCTGCTGGCTCTGGACAATCGCGGCATCTACGGTGTAGGCGAGCAGTTGGCCCGCCCACATAATCGGCCAGCTCTGTAGGGTGAGGTTGCCTTGCTCGTTGCGCGTGCCGAGGAGGTCATCGCCGTGGTAGGTCACCACGACCGGCACATGCCATTGCGTACGGGCAATCATCCCAACATAGCTGTAGTGGGCATGCACGATGTCGATATCTCCCTGGGCAAGCCGTTTGCGCAACTGGAAGATGCCTTTGGGGTAGATCAGCTTGCGCGACCGCCCTTTCAACACCAGCACGTCGATATTGAGGCCTGCCTTGCGCATCGTCTCAACCTGTGTGTGGATGAATGACCCAAAGGCTGGGTTTTCGGGCGTCGGGTACATCGCTGTGAAGACAAGCACGTTCATAACACATCTCCCACCGCTTAACAGACAGGGGTTTCGGCCCCGACTATCTTCCGCGACTGCACCTCCATCAGGAAGTGTGTCAAAATCATCGCCAGGTTGCGGACGTAGGGGCGTCGGTCAGTCAGCACTTTGTAGTTCCCCCGCGAGAAGAAGGCAACAGAGCCATCAGGGCGTTGCAATTGCATCACCCGCCGAAACGCTTTGTTGGCAACTTCGTGGTGGTCTCCCCACCCCATCGCCGTAGCCTGGCTGAGTGCCGCCGCCACCACTGCCGTGTAGTAGGGCACTTCGGGCGTCTCGCGGAAACAGTCGTAGCGGGCGGCTCCTGATTTGCCCAAGCCGGTTGAGAGGAATGTCGCGAGCCGCTCTAAGACCGGCACAATCTTCTGATCGTGGGTCAGTTGGTAGTAGTGCAATAGATCAAGGAACTGGAAGGCGTTGTACTGAAAACAAAGGAAGTGGGGACGCCCAGGTTCACTCCCAAAAGGAGCTTCGTAAGGCAGTTCACCCGATGGCTTCTGCACGTGGTTCATAAAGGCAACCATCGCAGATGCCTGGTTGAGGTAGCTCGTGTTGCCAGTAACCGATGCGAGTTTGGCTGCCAGCCGCAGGGTGATAGCGGTGTTGTTGGGCACCACCCCGCCCGCCAAGTTTGAGAAGTAGTTGATAGCCAGCATCCCGTCGCCAACTTCCATAAAGCTGACTTCGGTCATCAGGTAGTCGTGCCACTTCAGCGAGGCGTCAAGGAATGAGGAGTCTTTGGTGCGCTCGTAGGTTTCGAGTAGCCCAAGCGACGCGAAATCGCCCTCAACCGTGGCGATACGCCCTTTCCATTCGGGGTTGGGGTATTCCCAATAGCCTTTGGGCTGCTGCATCGAAATCACGTATCTGGAGCAGGCGATGGCCGCCTCACGATACTTCTCACTGCCCGTCATATCCGCAAGGAGCCAGTTGGCGAAGATCCAATAAGCTTGTCCCTGCTGAAAGATGTAGTTATCTCCCCACGGGATAAACCGGAACATGCTCTTGATAAACCGCCCAATACGGAAGTTGAAGCGCACGCCAGAATCTGGCCCGCTCATTGCGTGGCCGTCCCAATGGTGGTCGTAAATGTAGTTGTAGAGGCGCGTTGCCGCTGCCATGAGGTCGCTGTCGCTGATAGGTGTTGCCATAGTGGTTATCCCCCTTCCAACTAATAGGGAAAGGATAAAAAAGTCAACGGAATCGTCACACTTGTGCGTCCGGTGTGATCAGCGGGGTTGCGTTGGAGGGTGGTCACTGGCTCACCACGCACGATCACTTCAACGGGAGTCTGATCTGGCACATAAAACGTGATGCCCTGGAGTCTTTGCAACGTTGGTTCGAGTGGCCCAAAGACGGGGTCATCTATCGTTTCGATAGCAATGCGGGTCACGGCGGAATCACCCGAATTGTCGGCATCATCCTGCCCCTCCTGCCCCTCCTGCCCTTCCTGCCCCTCCTGCCCCTCCTGCCCCTCCTGCCCCTCCACCGACCACACCAAATAGCGCGCGGTGCGGGAGTAGTTGAGCAGTTTGGAGGTCGTCGTGACATAGATAGACCCCTCGCGATATTCACGCTCTAGGTTGCGGAGCGAGGATTGGGTCTCCTCGGCGATGGTCTGTTGACACTCGCTGTTCTTGCCAATATGCGTATACACCACCATATAGCCCTCGACCTGCTTGAGCTGATCGAGCGCCCGCGGGTTGATGACGTAGCCCAGGCCGGGCGATGTCGCCCCATAATCCACGGTGATGTAGTGATTGCAGTGGCGCATAAATTCGTGGGCTTGCTGCCCATCTTGGAGGGTTATGGGCTGCATGAGGCGGTTTTGTGCCTGCAACCCAAACCGCTCATCGTTGCGGTATGCCCCAAGAAGGCTTTTCCGCACTTCCATCGCCATATTGCGCGATGTGCCAAGCGGATGAGCGGGGTCGAAGACCGTCGCCAACGAGCGCCAAAACGTTGCGCGTTGGGGGTCTTGCCCAATGATGCGTGTTGTTGCGCCCACCCACACAAATTGTATCCCATATGCCATCGTGAGGTCGGCATGGTAGAGGGGAGAGGTGGGGTCATCGCCATCGCACACCTCAAAGAAGTATTCAAATTTGCGGTGCATGTCATTCTGCGCACCGTAGTGGTTGATCCACACGTCGAGCTGGCAATCGGCTTGGGTGAGGGCGTCGAGCGACCGCTCTATCTGCTCGCGGGAGGTGGCGCGGTCTCCGTAGGAGTGGAGACAATCGAGATAGCCCGCGTGGATACAGTCGATGATGACTTGTTGCGCCCGCTCATCGCCCGTAAAGAACGAAAACTCATTGTTCTTGTCGTAGAAATAGAAACTGTTGCCAATTTCCAGGCCAACCCCCTCACCCATGCTGGTCGTTTGCTTGGTATTGAGGAACCGCTGGATCTCTAAGAATTCATCGGTATCTTGTGTTTGGTCGATGTCGCTACAGATGGTCATCGCGGCGCGGTATGGATAGGGAAATGGCCGCAGCGACACTGCTTGGTGGTTGTCCTTCAACGTGGTATCATCCTCTAGCATGAACTCGCCACTCTCCCCCGCCTATGCGCTTGTCGCGGCTTGCCCGCCGTGACTACTCTCGTGGCGATCATCAATCGACGACCACACTTGCACGCCGTGGGTGGTGAAGGAGAAGGGACGCATCTGTACCCCGACTTCTTTCAATGCCTGCTCGATTTCAAGGCGGCGATCAAAGGGGCACGCAAAAATCATAAAGCCACCCCCGCCCGCGCCGGTGATCTTCCCACCCCACGCGCCGTGCTTGCGCGCCAAGGAGTAGACCTCTTCGACATGCGGCGGCGCGATGTGCGGTGAGAAGGCTTTCTTGACTTCCCACGCCTCGTGGAGCAACTGCCCAAATTCGGCGATTTTGAGGCCGCGCAAGAGCTTGACAGACTCATCAACGAACGCCTTGGTTTCATCGTGGTGCTGCAGCGTATCGCCCTTCTTCATCCGCTCAACCTGGTCTTGCATCAGGTGGTAGCGCAAGAGCTTGCGGTCACCGATATAGCCCAACAACAAGCTACTCTCTAGCTCAAGCAGCGCGCCAGGGTCGGTCAAGATCGGCTCCACAATCACCCGCGGCCCGCCAAAGTGGTAGACACACATCCCGCCAAACGCCGCCGAATATTGATCCTGGCGACCGCCGGGGATACCCAAGTCCTTCCGCTCGATCCGGTAGGAAAGCTCGGCCAGGTCGTGGGGGTTGGTGGTGGTGCCATAGTAATTGTAGAGCAATTGGAGCATACTGACCACCAGCGCGGAAGAAGAACCGAGGCCGCTACCAGGCGGCACATCGCTGAACATCGTCACTTCCACGCCGGATGTATCAGCCTGTGCTGCCTGCGGAGATTGCGACTCAGTCACCGTATCAAGCACGGCTTGCGGCAGCGAGAGCTTGCCATCCCACTCCCGCTGGGAGACTTGCCGACTCACCTCTTTGAGGTCGAGCGAGCGGATGGTAATGCCCGGCTCGTCATTGGGTTGGAGCATACACCGCACAAACATATTGATCGTGCAGTTGAGGACTTTGCCGCCGTGTTCTTCTGCGTAGGGACTGACATCGGTACCGCCACCGAAAAAGCCAATGCGCATCGGCGCGCGCGCTTTGTAGATCTTCATGATCATCCCTCCGAGGTATGTGCTTCACATTCTTCGCATATCGCATGCAGGATCAAGGTATGGGCCTCTTGAATGCGAGCGCTTTCGTTGCTGTTGACGACCAGTGCGTGATCGGCCCGGCCAAGCGCTTGACCACCATCCTTGCCAAGCAACGCGATGCTTATTACGCCGCGTTCGCGGGCAACCTCCAACGCCGCAAGCAGGTTGGGAGAATTGCCGCTCGTACTGAAGCAAACCAACACATCTCCCGCACGGGACAAGGCAGCAAGTTGGCGGGAAAAGACTTCCTCATACCCAAAGTCATTCGCAATGCACGTGAGCGCGCCTGGGTCGGTGTTGAGGCAGACTGCGGGGAGCGGGCGGCGATTGCTGCGATAGCGCCCCACAAACTCCTCCGCAAGGTGAATGGCATCGGTGGCGCTGCCGCCATTGCCGCAGGTGTAGACCGTGTGACCATCGAGGAGCGCATCTCGCACCACCGCGACAATCTGCTCCATCTGGTCAAGTTGGTCGAGCAGCGACTGAACAACGCGGACGGCTTCTGTCACTTGGTCGCGGCACGATGAACGCATCGGGCGCATCAGTACGTCTCCCTTCAAACAGGCTTGATCCGATTTCGCCAATAGTCAAGAATCTCCGTGACGATCTGTTCCATTCCTATCTCAGGCTGCCACCCGGTTGCGTCGCGCAGCTTGGTGTTATCGCCCATCAAGATAGGCTCATCCGACGGTCGTAGCCGTGCTTCATCCACCCGCACTGCGGCTTGTGTGGTGCCGTTTCTGCGGACAATATCGACAATATCGCCAATGCGGGTCGCGGTGCCAGAGCAGAGGTTATACACTTCGCCCGACTTCCCGTGCTCAAGCAGCAGCCACAAGGCACGGGCCACGTCATTCGTATGGCTAAAATCACGGCGCGGCTCAAGGTTGCCGACAGAGATGACCGGCTCTTGATGCCCCTTCTCGATCATCACCATCTGCTGGCAGAACGTCTGGATTGAGCAGCGGTCACCCTGGTGCGGGCCGACATGGTTAAATGAACGGGTCACGACGACGTGCATCCCATAGTTTTCGGCATATTGGATGCCAGAAAGCTCTGCCGCCACCTTACTCACGCCGTAGGGGCTGAGCGGGCGGAGTGGACGGCTCTCTTTGATAGGCACTTCGTCGGGCTTGACCCACCCATACTGCGCACTTGTCCCCGCGATGTGCACCCGTGCGTGAGGTGCGTGCGTGCGGACGGCTTCCAACAGGTTGATTGTCCCCTCCACGTTGGCGCGCATAGTAACAATCGGCGCGTTCCACGATGCACTAGGATAGCTTTGCGCCGCCAGGTGGTAGACGTAGTCGGGCAGTGCTTCTGCCATTGCGTGGTTGAGCGAATAGGGGTCTTCGATATCCCCCTCGTGGATGACAATCTTCCCATAGAGGTGTTCAATGGGGCGCGGGTCGCTGCGCCATCGCTTGAATACGTGGACTTCGACCTCGGGAAGGGTGAGGAGGTAGTCGGCTAATGCGCTCCCTACCGGGCCGGTGATACCAGTAATAAAAACTCGCACAATACCCTCTCTTTCCTAATCTTGCTACCGGAAAGAACTTGACAACAACGCTCAATGGCGTTCAACGACACTCGACGACGCTCAACGACACACGGGGAATTACGATGTCGCATGCACTGGGTGCCGCGTGTGCTCGTAGACCTCGATGGTTTGGCGGGCGAGCGTGTCGGGAGAGAGGTCGGTCTCTATCTTCTTCCGCGCCTGCGCCCCCATCCGATGCCGCCGCGCTGGGTCTTCCAACAACTGTACCACGGCATCTGCCAATGCGGTTTCGTTCTTTGGCTCGACCAGCAAGCCAGTTTCCCCGTGGTCAACCATCTCTGGCAAAATACCGACGGTGGTGGCGATAACCGGCTTCCCAAAGGTGTAGGCGACGGGGATGACCCCGCTAATCGTCGCATCGATGTAGGGAAGCACGATAATACTTGCCCGCTTGAAATACTCGTCGCGTTGCTGAACGGGGATGTAGTCGTTGTGGATGATAAACCGCTCCCGATTGACCATCATCTGCTCATAGCGGTCAAACTCTTCACCCTTCCCCGCAATCATAATCTTCACGTCGGGGACGCGCTTGGAGATGAGCGGCTCCGCACGGATCAAGTAGTCTAGCCCCTTATAGCCCCAGATACGGCCAAAGAAGAGCACAAGGCGGTCATCCTCCTCAATCTGCTCAAGCGTCGCGGCCTCGCCCGGTATCACGTCGGGGACGGGTGGGATGGTGTGGATAATCTCATTCCGCACACCCACCTGCTCAACGCACACCTGCCGTATCTGTTCTCCATGCACAATCGCCCGATCTGCCCGGAGATAGCCAAAATCCATCATCCACTGCGGGGTGCGCTGCGAGTCCTTATCGCCGGAGTGGTGGCGCGGATCGTGGATGCTCACCACGAGCGGAATGCGCTTGGGGAAGCGCACTCGTTTCAAGAGTGGCAGGGTCATATTAAACCACATATGCCCATGTTGAAAGTGGATGATGTCTGGGTTGAACTGCCGCACCCGCCAATGGATGGGGATGATCGTCTTGAGGTGGAGGTACGGTTGCCGGAGACGCGGCTGCGCGAAGGTGTGTAGCTCAACCCGCGAGTCGAGCCGAGCGCGGTGTGGGGCGACTTCGTGTTCAGGCATCACCAACAGCAGATCAACGTCTTTCACCAAGCTATTTGCCAGCCGAATGCAATATTCGCCAAAGTTGTACGAGACGAGTGCCACGCGCATCCGTGGGTGTGTCATAACGATGTGCTCCGTTTTACTAACCGCTTATTTCGCGAGGAGGGCACCATACTTTGCCTTAAACTGGTCAACCCCTCCACTTGACCAGATGAGCAGCCCCGTGAGCGTGACCCCATAGGTCACCACGCCGATGGCAATCTCCGCAAAGAGCGGTTGACGCCCCCACAACAAGATTGCTCCCGCCATCACCCCACTCGCGACGACGGAGCGCCAAGAGAGCTTGTAAACCGGGACACTGGAGAGCAATTTGGAGACGGGAAGATAGTGTTGGATCAGGTCAACAACCTTGGTCAGCAGGGCAGACACGGCTGCGCCTATCAAGCCAAAGGAGGGAATAAAGATAAATCCAAACACGACCCCTGCTATCATATTGATTAAAACGATACGAAGCGTTGTTTTTTCCCGTAGACTTGCAAGCAATACCTGTCCGAGCGCATGCGTAAGCGCGATAAAGATGATGTTGGCGACCATGATGCGCAGCACCGCCGCCGCAACGATAAAGTCTTGCTCGCCGTAGAGGAACATCAGCACCGGCTCGGCAAGCAGGAACAGCCCCACCGCCGCCGGAACGCCAATAATCATCAACAGTTCAAGCAATTGCTGCGAGACGCGCTTGAGGCCTTCCATACCCGTGTCAAACTTGCGACACATCATAGGAAAGATGCTAATCACCAAGCTCTGGTAGACCAAATTGATCGGGATCATCAGCTGAATGGCGGCATTGTAGAAGCCAACTTCCACCTCTGATGTAAACTTTGACAGAATAATGACGTTGAGACTAATGGAGATGGCGTGGACACCATCGATCCCCATAAACGTCGCCGTATCTTTGACCATCTGCACGCTAAAATGGTAATCTAGCTTCAGCGATGGGCGGGAAATGTTACGCAAGAGGAACCATAGCTCAACAAAGAAGATGACGAAGCGGGAAAGCAACAGTGCCACGATCAAGGCGTAGATGCCATAGCCCTGCGAGAGCACAAAAAACGCCAGCGCCACCTTCGCAATGTTGGCGGGCACGTTGGCATAGGCGATGTAGTGCATACGCTCCCACGCCCGGAATATCGCTTCGTAGACGACGGAGAGGGAGAAGGGGAAGAGGGCTATCGACATGAGCATAATCGCTCCTGCCGTGCTGCCGGTGTAGTTCATCACCTTGATGAGCGCATAGAGCACCACAACCGACAAAACCGATGTCAGGATAACGACCACGCTCCCATTGACGATGTACTGGTCAGTTTTGGAGATATCGCGGGCGACTTCGCGGGTGATGAGCACCTCTAGCCCAAGCGATGCGAACACCTGAAACGTATAGAAAAATGCCAGTGCAAGCGACATCTGCCCAAACTCAAGTGGCCCAAGGTAGCGCGCAACCAAGAGGTAGAGCACAAACGTCGTAGCGCGGTTGAGCACATCGCTTGTGAGCATAGAGAGGGCATTCGCCGCTAGCTTGCGAATGCTACTGGAGTCTGACATTGCTGTTCTCTCTTCTTAATCTTCGTGATGGCAACAAACAGGCCAGATATCAAGAGGAGCATTTGTATCTGTGGGCGTTCGTTGAACAGGTCAAGCTGCATATGAAGCAATTGACTTGACATGGCCGCCGTCAACCCAAGCACAATCGGCGAGAAAAAGCGATCTTGATACCCCCAACACTTAATCCCTCCCCAAATGGTCATAAGGAAGAAGGCAACGTAGGAAATAAGCCCAAAGGGGCCTTTTTCGGCCCAAACGAGGAGATATTGATGGTGGACGATATAGAGCCACACAAGGCCAAATTCCGGCGTGGCATATTCCATCATGACTTCGGCAAAATTGTTTGCCCCCACTCCCCAGATCGGGTTGGCATCGATCAGCCGCCACGCCAGCTTCATGAGGGGAACGCGCGACTCTGCCGAGCCGCCGTCATCCTTGGCAAAGAGCCGTGCAGCAAGTGAGTCTGCGGTGGCTGCCAACAGCAAGAACATCCCAAAGACCGCTCCAAGCGGCACCGTAATAGGGATCCACCCCTTCCGCCACGAGAAGAACATGGTCGCCCCAGCCGTGAGCACAAAGGTCATCATCCCGCCGCGCGACTGCGTAAAAAGCATACCCATTAACGTGAGAAGGAATGCAAATGCGGTCATTCGCATCTCCCATCGCGGCGGACGGGTGATCATGTAGCCCAAGGTGAGACCTGACATGAGGCAGAGATAGCTCGCGGCGTTGTTGGGAGAGCCAATCGTCCCGCCAATCCGCCCATCGGGGTCGATACGCGCTTTGATGCTTGCGATTTCGAGGCTACTGCCCGTCCCACGGAGGTAGAGCATAATAAACCCCTGCAAAATCATCGCGGCCATCAGCATGATGACGATATAGTGCACATCATCGCGGTTATTGACGTTATAAATGAGGTAGATAAACAAAAATAGCGACTGCGCCAGCATAAAGACCTCGAAAAAAACGAGATCTGGGTCACTCGCAACAAATACCGTTGCAAGCGAAAAGAGGATATAGATGAGGAAAGGGATAGTGCTTTGGAGCAACATCGGTTCTTTTTTCCGATGCCGCCCCAACCACTCGGCTAACCATAGCACATAGAGTGCAGTTAGCGCCATAGTGGTGACCGAGATGCCTAACCCACCAATGGCCCCCAATTCCGAGGGTTCGTCCTTGTAAAAGAGGTACGTGTCAAGCTGTAGAGAGGTGTCGAAGATGATGATTGCAATGAAGACCTTCTTCATATTCCAGACGATCATCACGGCGAAGGGGGCCATGATGGCAACCGCCCCCAATAACATCACCTTCGACGACATGTTTGTGATGATGGTGAGATACACGCCGATAAAGCCCCCCGTGCCGACTGCAATCAGGACTTGCGGGGTCGATATGGTTCCGCGGATGAGCGGAAATGGCAACACCTTCGCAATGATCCACTGCACAAGGTGAATGGGGGCGACCACAACTCCTTGGACGTGCTTGCGTATCATGGGATGCTATACGTGTATCTCTAGTTCAACATCTCTTTCGGAATCGGCGTTAAAAACTCCTCTCTGGCATTGTACCACCGTTTCAGCTTTCAAACCGACTGTCTCTGGCAGGATTTCTTACGCTTTTGTGACAAACTGCGTAACGGCCTTGGCAACCCGTTCAACCGACTCCGATGTTAGCTCTGGGTACATGGGAAGGGAGACGATCCGGTCGGCGGCTTGTTCCGTGATCGGGAACCGCCCCCGTTCATACCCGAGCGACTCGTAAGCTTCTTGTAGGTGGATGGGGACAGGGTAATGGATACCGCTATCGATGTTTTGTTCCCTGAGATACTGCTGTAATCCATCGCGATCCTCCACTTGGATGACATATAAGTGCCACACCGGCTCGACCTCATCTTGCACCACGGGGAGCGTAACCCCCTCAACGGAGGAGAGCAAGGAGTGGTATTGGTTGGCAATTCGGCGGCGCGACGCATTCCATTCATCAAGATGACGCAGCTTTACCCGCAGCATAGCAGCTTGGAGGGTGTCAAGGCGGCGGTTGAACCCAAGCGTCGAGTGGTAATACTTCTTGCGTTGGCCGTAGTTGCGCAGCATCATGAGGGAATCGGCAATGTGATCATCATTGGTAACGGCAATCCCGCCATCGCCAAAGGCTCCCAAGTTCTTTGCCGGGTAGAAGCTAAAAGCCGCGCCATGCCCTAAAGAACCAGCTCGTCGGTCTTTGTAGCGCGCTCCGTGGGCTTGGCAGGAGTCTTCGATCACCACTAGCCCGTGCTTCTCTGCTATGGCCATAATGGCGTCCATATCGGCAGGCTGGCCGTAGAGATGCACCGGCATAATCGCTTTGGTGCGTTCGGTGATAGCTGGCTCGATGGCAGATACGTCGATGAGGTAGGTATCTGGCTCCATATCGACCAACACGGGCGTTGCCCCAACATGAGAGATAGCGAGGGCGGTGGCGATAAATGAGTTGGCGACGGTGATAACTTCGTCTCCCTGCCCCACGCCAAATGCCCGCAACAGTAGCTCAAGCGCCGACGTACCGGAATCTATACCGATGGCGTGCTTTGTCTCGCAAAATGCGGCAAACTCCTCCTCAAAGAGGCCGACTTCCTTCCCAAGAATGTACCCACCGCTCCGTAGGACGTGCAATGCTTGTTGATTGACTTCTTGTTCAACGCTGTCGTACTGAGCGATAAGATCGACAAAGGGAATACGAGGAAATGACTCGTCAGTCATTGGCCTTCTGTTCCTTTCCAGAATGTGATAGAACACAATAAGCCCGCTATAGACCACTGCAAAACGCCGCAGACTTAGGTATATACCTTAGTAGAGCGGTAGAGCCTTGTGTTCTCTTAGGTGATTGTCTTCTCTCGGTAGATTTCGACGGGCATCCCACGGTTTTGGATAGAGCGATCAATCGCTTCCATCACGCGGACGACTTCAACACCTTGGCGGCCATCGGTGAATGGCTGCTGTTGCTCGGTGACACAGTCGAGGAAGTGGCTGCATTGTGCCTTGAGAGGTTCGTTTACGGGGACGCGGGGGCTGATAATGTCACCGTCGCGGATAAGAAATTGGTATTCGCCAAAAGAGTCGGCTTCTTCGGGAGTTGGTTCTACGCCCTTCTCAAAGACCCGCACTCGCTCCACAGCGTCGAGGTCGTTGAAGACAACGCGCTTTTCGCTCCCTACCAAAACAAGCTCACGGACTTTGTTGGGTTCTGCCCAACTGACGTGAATATGCCCAATAATGTTGTTGGGGTAGCTGATGGAGACAAATCCCACATCTTTGTGCTCATTTCCCAGCACATTGCTGCCAACCGCACTGACCCAGAGCGGGGTCGCATTGAGCAGATAGTTGAAGATAGAGACATCGTGGGTGGCAAGATCCCAGAGGGCGTTCACATCGTGGCGGAAGGGGCCAAGGTTGGTGCGAGAGGCGTAGAGGTAGTAGAGACGACCAACCTCATCCTTCTCAACATACTCGCGTACCTTGCGGATGCCGGGGTTGTAGAGGAACGTGTGGCCGACCATGAGGATAAGCCCGCGGGACTCGGCAAGAGCGACAAGCTCCTCTGCCTCTGCCACATCGGTCGTGATTGGCTTCTCGACTAGGACGTGCTTTCCGGCTTCCAAACAGCGGCGGGTGATGTCGTAGTGGGCCGTTGCTTGAGTACAGATAACGGCAACATCGATACCATCGAGGCCGAGGGCCTCATCCGCACTGGGGGTGAGGGTTACATCGGGAAAACGACCGCCAATCTCCTCCAAACGCTTGGGGCGTTGTTCACAGATACTGACAACGTGCGAGTTGGTGAGTTCTTGGAAGACGCGGACGTAGTTTACTCCCCAATAACCACAGCCAAATACGGCGACACCGAGTTGATTAGACATAACGGTATACCTCTTCAGACTTGAACGAACAACTGCTTGTATGATAGTGGGCCCCCCCGCACAGGCAAATTGACCTCGCCTATATGGACGTGCGGCGGCCCCATTTTGTTATCACTGCTCTCTGCCAAACGCTTGCGACATCAGAAGTATAGCAGATATCGCAAATATTGGGCATAAAAAGAAAGTAGGGGTGTTGCGTAACACCCCTAAGAACCCACCAGGAAGGCTGTCATATGAAGACAAACGACAGGAGACTATCAGGATTATTTTGCTCCACGGGAGAGGAGCACTGAAGGAATAGTCAGAAAGATGATTTTGATATCAAGCCACAGCGATTGATTGCGGAGATAACGAATATCCATCCGAATCATGTCTTGGAAGGAAACCTGCGAACGCCCCTCGATCTGCCACAGCCCTGTGATGCCGGGGAGGGTGGTCAGTCGCTCGCGGTGCCAGACGTTGTACTCTTCGACCTCGTACACCGGCACCGGACGCGGCCCCACCAGGCTCATATCACCCTTGATGACGTTGAAGAGCTGAGGAAGCTCATCCAAGCTGGTCTTGCGGATAAACGCGCCAAGACGGGTGATGCGGGGGTCGTGGCTGATCTTAAATTTGGCTTTCTCGTCTTCGGATTCCTCTATCGTTCCCTGCACAAACGCTTTGATATGTTCTTTGTGGATAGAGTCGTCTGAGTCGGTTCGCATTGAGCGGAACTTGTACATGTTGAAGTTCTTTGCTTCGCAAAACGTCATACTGCGATTGCTACGACGCCGTGCACCAACTCGCTCCTGGACAAAAAACACCGGGCCAGGTGAATCGAGCTTTATTAGTATCGCGATGATGATCATCACGGGAGCAAAGACAAGCAATATTGTCGTTGCCATTGTTACATCAAGGATCCGCTTCATAAAGAAGTAGATCATCTTATTTAGTTCTTCGGTTCGTGGGCTTGCCGACTTCGTAAGTACCATCCGACGTTGATTGCCCGCAATACCTTGATGTAACATGGTCGACAACCTCCTTCGATAGTCGTTCATAAGAGTAGTAGTAGCAGTTATTTGAGACGAGATATGTAGGTCCTGGTGTCGTTTCTTCGTGTTACTATTACTTTTTCCATATACTGGCGATAATATCTTACTTGAAGGAAGTTCATATGTAACCAGTAATGAAATTGTGTCGCGTCGTTTTATCTGTACAAAATATACCATCCCATTGTTTTGAAGTCAAGACTTTGTTAGAAAATTTAATAAAATCCCGAAAAATTTCTGGTTAATAAAATTTAACGAATAAGTGGACTTCTTCCTGTTTTTATGAACGCTAAAATATGAGCGTTTCGTGTATACTACCACAAGATTTTGCTAGTACGAATAATAATAGGGAACAAAAAATCTCCCTTCACCCATGGAGAAGGAGGGGAATCTACCAGTTCGTCTCTCTACGTCTTCTACCTAACGTCTACCTCGCGTCTGCCTCGTGTGGAGGCTCTGGGACAGCGGGAATCGGCTCCGTAGGGAAGGTTGGTTTTGGAGGCGGTGTTGGCTGTGCAGTGGGGGTGGGGGAAGACATAGGCGGTTGAGGCTCTGTAGGCTCTCCCACCTCTCCGGGCTGCGTCAGTGGAGCCGTGTACGTAACCTCCGGTGACGCGGTTGGCTCAAAGAAGTCACGTTGCTCATACATGTCGCCCGGAAAAATCTCAATCGGGGGGTCTTCTATATTCCGATCTTCCGCATATTCAATGGCGACCGTGGCAGGCATATCCCACCGGATGCGTTCATCCCATTCAAGTGGCTCAACGATGGCACGGTAGAAGAGGGCCCCTTCTACCCGCTGGCCCCCACTTGCGATACGCTTCACGCGCCCCGGCAAGCGGAGGTTGGGGATAGCGTCAAACCCAATAATAGCACGAGCACCCTCCTCGATACGCACAATATCAATATCGGCGATATCACCTACGTCAATGACCCACCCAGAGAAGTCAGCAATCGTAAAGATCTCTTGACTGCCGTAGACGTTGAAATATTCCCCAGGAGAAATCTCAACTTCTACAACCGTTCCACTGATGGGGGAAAACAGGTCGGCATTCTTCAGCGTGAGTCTGGCCTCTTCGAGGTAGACCTCCTGCTGCTCAATGTTGATCCGAAGCTCCTCCAAGACCGATTCTGAAGGCGGTGTCCGAACCCGTTCAAGCTCGGCTTGGTTGACGCGCACCTGTGCTTGGGCGGCTTCTTCCATGGCCTTGCGGCGTGCGCCTTGGAGCCGTTCAAGCTCGGCTTCCGCCTCTGCGATTTTCATTCTGGCGATGGCGAGTTGGTCTTTGTTGGCGGGTCGTTTGGCCATCTCAACGAGTGCTTGGTTTTCGCGGATAAGCGCTTCGCCGCGCGCCACGGCTTCTATCTCGCTCTGGCGGGCTTCTTCATATTTGGCGCGTGCCTGTTCGAGGGCCTGCTCCATAAACTCGACTTCGCGCATCGCCTCATTTTCGCGGTTGCGGGCTTCGTGCCATTCAAGTGTCCCGGGATCCTTCTTATTCTTGCGGTTGTCCCAATAGACACGGCTATACGTATCCTGCGCTGTGCGGACGCGGTTGGCCATCTTTTCAATCTCGGCGGCGGCGGTGGCCTTCTCAGAAGAATATCGAGCACGCTCCATCTCCATCTCTCGCCGTGTTGCTTCAAGCAGCGATTCGGCGGCACGCACCTCCTCCTCATTGGGCAATGCAAGCAACACTTCTAGCTCTGCCTGGGCACTTTCAAGGCGTGCTCGTGCTACATTAATGTCTTCTTGCGTTATCTCTGTCTGGATCTGTTGCAGTTCTGCCTGCGCTCGTTCAACGTCGGCTTGGGCGGAGTTGACAGCAGCCGGGATAGGGGGAGAGAGAGTCTGCTCGTAGACTTTCTTTGCCTTCTCCACGTTGAGTTCTGCTTGTTGGACAGCCAGGAGAAATTCTTCATTGTTCAATCGGGCGATGAGGTCGCCCTTCTCTACATGGTCGCCCGGCTTGATAAAGATCTCACTCACCACGCCCTCATTCTTGAATTTTGGCCGCACGACCTTGATCGGCTGAACGATGCCAGTCGCGACGACATGATCCTTATAGAGCGCAGGGAGATCAGGGTCACGGGTTTCTGCTGGAGGGAAAAGAGGAGCGGTGTCAGTTGTGTTGGTTGGGATCGTTCCCGTCTGTGGCGGCTTGTCACCGCCACCACACCCCGCAATCACCACGGCTATTCCCACAAGCAAGAACCACCTTCTCACAACGTGCCTTATTCGTTTCATAAAAAGTAGCGCAACAAGCCTCGCATGTGGGCTATGTTTCTGAGTATGCAGAAGTATGGATATTTCCTTCCAGGACAGGCCATATCTCTTGTTCTGCTTTCTCAACCAGTTCTTCAAATGACAGCGCTTCGTCGGGGAAGGAAGAGGTGCCGGTCAATACCACAATGCCAAGCTCCTCTGCCACCACTGTCCGAATACGCTCGGTGAGTTTATTAACGCCGTAATGGCTGGTTTCTGGGCAGATAATGATAAACCGACCCACATCGTCCTGCTCGACCATCAAATCCATTGGCCGGACATGTTGGCGAATCACCCGCCCAATGCTCAATGCTACATATCGGCCCATCATCGCCCGCTGGATCTCATGCACCGTTCGGTTGAAGGTGACTTCGACGGAGGCGGGTTCAGGCTCGATCACGGCAAGCGAAAGCACCCGCTGGTACCGTCTACTGCGTTTCACTTCCTTCTGAATCTCATCTTCCGCTTCGATAAGTGTCTTTACCCCTCGCTTCGATGAAGCAAATGTAATATCTTCGACGGCATTCTCAAAGTCGCGGAGAACCAAAGCAGAATCACGGGCGAGGAAAATAAGGTAAAAGAGGAGGATCATCTGTATGAGCATGAAGGTATAGGTAAATTCGTTTGCGTCGATAGGTTGGCTATGACTGATAAGCACACGAACCAAGGCATAAGAGGCTGTCCAGATACCAAATGGAACAAAAATGGGTGAATGCCAAAGGAATGGCACCATGATGTTGAGCGTGACAGCAGTAATTCCGATTAGATAGATAAAGGGAGAAATACTATCATAGGAACCCATTCGCACAATAAAGTGCTCTAACACGTAAAACATCGTGAGGATGATGATGAGCAGGATGATCTTTTTCTGAAGGTCTTTCATCGGATTGGCAGACAAACCAACCTGCTTGGCAGGCCGATCAACCGCCACACTCCTTTCTGGTACGAGCTATGACCGGACACACCGACGGCCACGGAAAATGCTCCTGATATGAAGCACAATTCGCTTATGATCAAACGTAGGGTACTATCGTACCAGCCCTTACGGAGAAGCATACCATAAAAAGAAGAACCCGTGCAATAGGAACATTCGTGGCCACATACTACCACCCCTAAGTGCAGCTCGCTCGCAGTAAGTGAGCAGGATCTCGGCTGAGTACTGGCCAAATACTGATAAGAGACTGATAAGAGACAGGCAAGGCACGGTGGTTTGTCTTCCCGATACGCTCCTAGATATGGCTTGATATGGTTAACAATTCGGTTACCATTTTTATTGACGATGAGAATGCGTTGTGCTATATTGCAATTGGGCTTTCTAAACTCTTATCGTTCTCTATGAACGCAGAGAGGAACTGTTATTATCATACGTTCGTTCTACTATTCTCCCTGTTTTTTCCCTATCATTTTCTTCATCTCGTGCATATCTCTTCCCAAAGTGAGTAGCAAACATCTATGGAACTGAAATACTACATTTCCATTCTTTGGCGGCGAAAATGGATCATAGTCTTGACGGTTTCGGCAGTAATCGTCATCGTCGCTCTCAAGCTCGCCTCCACCGCGCCCGTATATGAGGCCATATCGAAGATACGAGTCATCACCGGCGGCTCGGATGACCGGGTGGAGTATGGTGAGCTGATGTATTCTGAACGGCTGCTCAATACCTACTCCCAGATCGTCACGAGCAATCCGGTTTTTGATGAACTCAAGCGTCGGCTGCAAATCACGGAAGTGCCGGAGGTGACTGTTGACTTCCCGGCCAACACCGAATTTATGCTCATCATCGTCGAATCGACCGACCCTGTATTAGCTTCGGAGTCAGCCGATGAACTTGCCCGTATTTTAATCTCTTATACGAAAGAGGACAAGACGGGACGATCATACACGGCTTCTCTGGTTGATCCATCGGTAGTGCCGACAGAACCATCAAAGCCCAACAAGACCCTCACGCTTATCTTGGGGGTGATGGTAGGTGGGGTGGCGGGTCTTGGGCTTGCATTTCTGTTTGAAAACCTCGATACGACTATTCATACCACCGCCCAGATTGAAGATATCACTCAGCGGGCGAGCATTGGCAAAATCCCCCTTATCAAGAAGCAGAAAGAACTCTCCTTTGTGCCGAGTGATTCGGCAGAAAGCGAGTCCTTCCGCCAACTCCGCACTCGTATCTTTTCCCTGCGCCGCGAGGAGCCATTTCAGACGTTGCTCTTTGCAAGTGCAGAGCCGAGCGAAGGCAAAACGATGATCGTCTCCAACCTGGCAGTGACGATTGCGCAGTCGGGGCGGACTATCGCCATTGTCGATGGTAATTTGCGGCTGCCGCGCCTCCATTCGCTATTTGGGCTGCGCAACGACGTGGGGCTGAGTAGCGTACTCAAGCGAGAGACCGAAGCAAAAAATGCCCTCCAGAAGAGCAGTATCCCTGGCATCTATGTGCTGACCAGTGGGCCTATCCCGCCCCATCCGGCAGAATTGCTCGGCTCTCCCCAAATGCATGCCCTAGTGGAATACCTCAAAAGCGAATATGATATGGTGCTTATCGATTCGCCTTCTATCCTTTCGGTGGCAGACGCAACGGTGATCACCTTGGCGGTCGATGGGGTGATTTTTGTGGTGGGGCGGGCACTCGCCCAACGTGAGCTTGTGAAGGCAGCGCTTGAACAGCTTCACAGTTTGAAGTCGAAGATCTATGGGGTGATTGTCAATCGGTCGGAATATATTGGCAACTATCAATATTACCAGAGTATGCAACGCCGCCGCCGTCGCCAACGCCGCATTATCCCTTGAAATGGCACAGGGAGATGGTGTGGGGAGTTGCTTTGGGGGGAGTTTGGGGGGATTGCTACTTTTTGGACAACCGTGGTAGAATGTGGAGAGACGACTAGCTGTAGGATGTACCGCTCATATTACTATGCCCTTATTGTAGCCATATTGTACCCATATTGTACCCATGATGAACGAAGATACCACCAAAAAAGCTCTTCAAGAAGAGATCTCCACTCTTCGGCAACGTGTCGCTGCTCTTGAACAACAATGCCAAATGAGCCAAGAGCGAGAGCAGCAGCTTCGGGAACGAGAGGTTACCAAATACCGCCACATGGAGGAGCTTCTCCAGCAGACAAAAGAACGGCTCAAACGCTACTTCGACCTCTCTATCGTGGGGATGGTATCGACATCGCTGGAAAAAGGGTGGCTTGAGTTCAATAACAAGCTGTGTGAGATGTTGGGCTACACTCCCGAAGAATTGCGACGTATGACCTGGGTAGATCTGACCCACCCTGACGACCTTGAGGCCGACCTTGAGCAATTCAACCGAGTGTTGGCAGGAGAGATAAACGGCTATACGATAGATAAGCGCTTTATCCGTAAAGATGGCTCTGTGATGTACGCAAACCTCGTTGCAGAGGGCGTGCGCAAGCCAGATGGCTCTGTCGATACCTTCGTCGCCATCCTGCAAGATATCTCCGACCGCAAAGCTGCAGAAGACGAGATCCGCCGCCTGAATGAGAAGCTGGAAGATCGGGTGGCCCAGAAATCGAGCGAACTCCAAGAGCAACAACGCATCTTGCAGGGGATCATAGACAATTCACCAGCGGTTATTTTTGTCAAGGATCGCGAAGGACGATATATTCTCGTCAATGAGCAAGCTGCGGTGTTTGCCGGGCAAATACGGGAGGAGATTATTGGCAGAACAGACGCCGAGCTGCTATCGCCAGAGATTGCCCAGCGCTTCCAGGAGCAGGACAGACGGATCCTTGAGAGTAGGAAATCAATTCAACGGGAAGAAATTGTTCAGTTTGGTGATGATGAGCGCACCTATCTCTCATTTGGCTTCCCGCTCTACAACGACGAAGGCGAAATCTATGCGGTGTGCGGTATCTCCACCGATATCACCGAAAAAAAACGAGCCGAAACAGAACAAGCCGCTTTGCAACAGCAGGTCATCGATGCACAAGAGGCCGCCATCCGTGAGCTTTCTACCCCGCTCATTCCCCTCTCAAACCGCGTCGTGCTTATGCCGCTGATCGGGACGATAGACACACGGCGGTCGCAGCAGGTGATGGAAACCTTGCTCGAAGGAATCGCCTCCTACCAGGCTGATATCGCCATCGTAGATATCACCGGCGTCAATACCATCGATACCCAAGTCGCCAATGCAGTGGTGCAGACCGCCAAAGCCGTCAGACTCCTCGGCGCATCTATCATCCTCAGCGGCATCGGCCCCTCTATGGCACAAACCTTCATCCACCTCGGGGCAAACCTCGATGGCATTACCTCGTGGGGCAGCCTCCAACGCGCCATCGCCTATGCGCTGCAAGAACCAACTTGACCCTGTTCTTTCCCCTATTCACGGGGATCTAACCGCTCATCGGTAGAGGGATCGCGAGTGTCGTCGCTTTTGTCGTCGCTTTTGTCAGCAGCAGACGTAGGAGAAACCATTGGCCAGCCAAGGAGAAGCGCATTGAGCAGGCCAAAACCACTCAATTTCGAATTTCTCAGCAGCATTTCGTCTTGAAACCGGCCATACACAGAACGATTGACTTTATTGCTGTGTGCCGCGTTGTTCCGTATGTCTGATGCAGCCCCTAGTGCATATACAAAGTCTACAAACGAGATATGTAGATTCGGGTCGTCCTGTCCCAGGTCAGGTCTCCAATGTTCTTTCGCAAGTTCCTCAATCACCTTCCAATCTGCCGCGTTCTCTTGCCGTTTATATTCACTCTTGACGTTGTTTTGCTTGATAAACCGCAACTTTCCCAATGTTTGTTGGTAGTGTTTGGACAAACTAGGAGAGAGTTTATTCTGACACGGAGCAAAAATACGCTTTTGCACCTCTGCCTCTAAGACTCCAGAGATATGAATGGTCGGGGCGGAATAATCACCTGCGTTGGGAATGATGCTGTCAAGCTTCTCCAAAAGAAACGCTGCAAGTGCCAACGAGTCTTGGTAATCCTTATTTGAGAGCAAATCGAAGGTTTCGCGCATCCCCAAGTCTTTCACCCGATTGCGATAGACCTCGATCTGGGTGTGAAATCCGGTAAACGTTGCATATTGCTTGGTCAGCGCTTCTATTCTTTGGGCCGTCTTCTGGATGTATTCATCCGTCAAATCTTCTGGCCGTTGATCTTCGTCTTGGCCAAGAATATGTTCCAGTTCTTCGAGCAGTTGTTCTACCGTACGGGGCGGGCGAATGGGTGGCTGAACGTCTGGATAGCCAACCATATGGCAGACCGCCCCTTCCTTGCAGCAATGCTGTTCACGGTTGACAATATCCACCCGCCACGGCCCGATATGGGGTTTGGGGCAAATGAGCAGGTTTTTGAGCTGTCCTTTGTCGCTGAGCAGGTTGCCGCCGCGGTCAAATAGGAGCAGATTTTTGGCCTCATCAAGGCTGGCGGTATCAAGAAAGACACCCTGACACGTGAGTTCTGGCGGTTCGCAGAGCTGCTCATGGACGCCATCAAGCAAGGCCGCCAATTCCTCGTGAAACGTATTCATATTGGCATCGCTTCGCGGCGGTAGCCTCTTGCTCTCAACCCGTTGCGGCGCGGCAGTGGGGTGATGTTCAGCGGGCGAGAGGGTGAAGGGGAGGACGTTGGAGGAACCACTGGCATAGAACAACATCCCATAACTCTCGCCAAGCAAGGATAACTCTGCGATGATCTGCTGAAAGGGGATATTGGCGGTCGCATACTGTCTGAGGTTATAGATACCTCTCCACACCATCCCGCTCTCGCGCCAATAGCATACTCCATCTTTCTCTACTTGCGTTGGCGCAGGCTCAATGCGGTGGAGGGTGAAGGAGGGGCGGACATGGAGCATACGTCTCTCCCCCGCCGTTTCCCCGGTTGTTGACGACTGCCACCCTGCCACGATATCGGTTACATGCTGGTCATACCGAAGGGTATAGACGCATTGAGACCCATCCTCGCCCCACCCAAACTGAAGAACCATCTGTCCGGGTGTGACATTGCTCTGGTGTATTGCCTCTTTGCTCTGCAGAAAGTCAAGCAGCTCGTAGAAGAGCCAGACGTGGTAGAGTATATCTTCGCGGCGTGGGTCTGCACCAAGGACGTTGTTCGCCTCATAGGAGTAGGTGCGGTTGAGGAGGCGCAACGACCGCCACCGCTTGCGCCACTCCAAGAGATCCTCATATGCATTATTACTGCCAGGGATTAAGTGATCAGCGACCTTGCTTTCAAGTAGCTCTGTCCCGCCGTGCTCTCCCTCAACGATGCGCTGCGCAAGCGATTTCATATCGCGGAATTGGGAAAAATTCATTTCCCGATCACATTTCTCAGCCGCCTCTTGGAGCGGGTGAAACAAGACCTCCGCCTGTGAGAACAACGCGTATCGTGAGAGTATACGCTTCACATCAGCATGATATTCAAGCAGCGTCGCCACGGTGAGGAGGTTTTCGGGCGTCTCAAAATCGCGGAGGCGGCGGCGGGTGAGGAGGTCGAGAGGCGGCTCGCCCGGTCGCTCCTCCCACGTCTTCTCCATCGTCCGCTCCCAGTCGATAGCCCCGTGCACGGGCGGTTCTTCAACCGAGCTTGTCCGCGGCGTGTGAAAGCTCAATCCGTGCTTGATCCGTGGCAGGATATGGTCGAAAAGCTCGTAGCTGAGGTGGAAGAGCACGGCAACATCGCGATGAAAGCCAAATGAGCTATCTGTATCATCGTAGTAGGGCGCATATTCGGTATGCTCCTCCAAAATATCGTGAAACCCTGGTTGGTTGTGCTTCAACAAAAGATCGATAAGCCGCGCCTGCATATGCATATAGGTACGCTGATCTTGTTCAGAGTGGCCTGCCATGATTTACAACCCCCTCTCACTGACAAACGTCCGCAGCCGTTTGAGGAATAACCCACCATGTGCTGGCAACATCGAAAGCGGTTGCATCGGGAATATCTGGCCTATCTGTGCGGGGAGCAGGTCGTCTGGATCATTCTCTTTCTCAATGGAGGGAATAGTGCTATCTTGTACCTCCGCATTGCGCAACTGCGCGAGATGAGCGGTCTGACGGGGCGCGGGCATATTCCGCAAGATTTGTTTTATTCTGGTGGTGAAATCTTCCACGCTTGGCGGCGTATTGCCATTTGCCACGTGCTCCACATACGCCACCAACACCTGCTGCTCATCCCGCGAGAGCACTTGCAATTGATCCACGAGCGTATCTGCCAGGGCGGTGTCAAATGCTTCCTCCCATCCCATCTCTATGAGCACGCCGCTCAGGAGATTGGTGTAGAGCGAGGTGATCTGTGCGGTGCCGAGTTTGCGGTAGATGCGGATCACCTGAAAGAGCTGTTTACACGACTCAATAGCGCGCTCCATCTCTGGAGAGACATCGCTTTGGAGGTAGGAGGTATTGCCATCATCCAGCTCGATATCGAACTGCAAAGTAATGATGTTTTCGCAACGATAGACGGGCGGCTCTCCCCCAATACGCACAGCGGTAAAGTTATTTTTCTCCAACCGCTCCAACGCCCCGCGCAGCGCCGACAAGTGTTCTGAGTCTTGTTGTTCGGTGGTGGGGGGCAGGACATCGATGAAGGTAAACCGGCGTTTCATTGCCTCGCTCATTTGGTTGAGGAAGTGGCGGTCAAAGCTGTTGAGCGTCGCAATGATGCGGAAGTCGCGGGGGAGCGGCACGGCTACCTCGTTCCCGTCCTCCATCGGCACCATCAAGGGAGAATGCTGCCCGCCAAGCGTGGTCAACAGACTGCCAAAGGCTGCATCTATCGGGGCACGGGTAAACTCATCTATCACCAGCCATTGCCCACGGTAGATCGTGTTCTCTCTCACGAGTAGATGCCGTTGCAATGTTCCGCGAGGGGGCGTATTGCCTTGATAGCCGCCATAGTTGGAGAGCACTGCCCGCGTCAGGCAGCCGTGGCTCATACTATACGTCAGCCCGCGCCCGTGGCTTGTCACCTCCACCCGCGGCACAATCCCTCCGATCACGTGGCGAATGCCCCAATCTTCCGTTGCCGTGACCACATTGGCAAGATACCCTTGGGTGGATTGCGTTTCTTGGGTAGGGGCGGTGGCAGGGGAAACACTGGGCGAGCGGGGGAATATATAAACCGTCTGCTGGTCTTCCTGCCGCCACAAGATCTTGGGGAGCAGCCGCGCAAGGTGTGTTTTGCCGGTGCCGGGAGGGCCGCTGAGAATAACGTGTTGGCCCGCCACCAGAGAACGGTAAATACGCAAGATAGTCGAAGCGTCTATGAGCAATTCGCGCTGAATCTCAAGAATACGATCATTCAGTGTGTTACGGTCGAGGAGAGGGAGGGTATCATCCTTCAATGCCAACGCCTCCTCACGCTTTGCCCGCGCATCGCGAACATATGCCAAGAAGTCGTTGAGCACGCGGATGGTGGGCGAGGGATAGGGATCGCGCGAGTCTGCAAGCGCATCCGACATTGACCGCCATATGTGGTTGCCAAGGTGCTGCACCAACCCCGCCTCCTCATACCACGGCAGCAGGAGATCATGATAGGGCCATTCATAGGCGGGGTGCGGGCGCATGTCAAATGGCGCGTCAAGCACGGGCAGGGTATATTCGCTTGGTCTATTGGGGTCGGGAACGAGTAGGGTCAGGGCTGCATAACGAACAATATCGTCAGTCTTGGAGTCATTCAAATGTTGCCATCTGCAGTATACATCCCCTTCAAGTGGCTGTAGCAACCGGAGTTGCAATAGTGTCTGAACCAATTCACGAAAATCTTGCTCGACATATGATGGGTTTTTCTGAAATTCCTCAACCATCTGTTCCTTGGTATAAGCAAAATCTCCCAATCCTGCCACAAGCTCAGCGTAATAAGATAACATGAGTTCTCCTACTCTCGGCTAGTACGACGAACGGTCGGTATGGCCGGTATGGATGGATAGCATTTGGCCTATTTTACTACAAACCTGACCCATCTCTTTCAAGCCCTTACAGCACGTTGTATAATAGAGTAACGGAAAACCATCATCTGAGGAGGATCTTCCATCGTGGATGACCAAGCAACAATTGCTGCATTGCGTGAAGAAATAGCTGCTTTGCAACAAGAAGTACAAGAACTCCGCAGCCATGAACAAGAGATACACCGCCTTGAAGAGCGGCTTCAAGAGAGTGAGCTTCATCATCGTTCGCTGCTGATGAACACCATGCACGGGGTGGCCTATCACCAGGTGGTGTTGGATGACCACGGCACGCCCATAGACTACATCTTCCTAGAGGTCAACGATTCCTTTGAGCGGCTCACTAGCCTCAAACGAGAAGATATCATCAACCGACGGGTGACCGAAGCGCTCCCTGGTATCGAGAATGACCCCTTTGACTGGATCTCTTTCTATGGCAAGGTAGCGTTGACTGGGGAGAGTGCAACATTCCAGCAATACTCACAGCCACTTGAGCGATGGTATACTGTTTCGGTCTACAGCCCCAAATATGGCTATTTCGTCGCGCTCTTCTACGATACGACCGAAGAAAAGCAGATGGAGCGTGACCTCCAGCGCAGCCAAGAAATCATCAACATTGCGCTGGATGTTACTCAAGATGGACTATGGGATTGGAACATCCAAACAGATGAGGTCTATTTTAGCCCGACATGGCAGACGATGCTTGGCTACGAAGTCGGCGAAATAGAGCCAAAACCCTCTGCGTGGGAGAATCTCCTCCACCCCGACGACAAAGACCGGGCGATTTCCATTCTGAATGACCACTTTGCAGGGCACATCGATTATTATGAGGTGGAACAGCGGCTCCGAACCAAAGAAGGCAATTGGAAGTGGATTTTGGCGCGCGCAAGGATCATTGAGTGGGATGATGCCGGAAAACCGTTGCGTATGGTGGGCACCCACGTGGATATCAGCCAACGAAGAAAAGAAGAACAAGAGCTGCATATATTCCGTACATTGGTGGAGTATGCTCCTGACGCGATTGTGGTCATCAACCCGGACAAAACCCTTCAATTTGCCAACCAAGCATTTCGTACAATGATGGGGTTTGGTGATGAACCAGTTGAAGAGATAAATGTGGCATCGTATCACGCCGAGGAGGAACAAGAGCGTATCGACCACATCGCGGCTCAGACGATCGAAGTAGGCTCTTGGCGTGGGGTGATCACCTACCGCAAAAAGGATGGAACCACGTTTCCGGGTCAAGCAGTGCTCTTTAGCATCCGCGATTCAATTGGCAATCTGCTATTTTTTGCGGGTATCATCCACGATGTGACAGAGCAACAACGCGCCGAACAAGAACGCATCGCCCTGCAGCAGGAAGTGATACGAGTACAACGAACAGCCATCCAAGAACTCTCAACACCGCTCATCCCCCTCTCTGAAAACCTCGTCTTGATGCCGTTGGTAGGCGGGATGGACACCCAGCGAGCGCAACAAGTGGTCGAAATATTGTTAGAGGGGATCGCAGCACATTCGGCGGAAGTGGCTATTCTTGATGTGACTGGGGTATCAGTCATTGATACGCAAATCGCCAACACGCTTATCCATGCAACGCAAGCGGCAAAACTCTTGGGGACGACAGTCATTCTGAGTGGTATCGGGCCGAGTATGGCACAAACACTGGTGCATCTTGGGACAGACTTGGGAGGAGTTCGGACATATGGTAACCTTCAAACGGCCATCGCTCATACACTTGGAGTACACCAACGCACTAGGGCGCCCTCCTAAGGGATATTCGCGACAGCACGTTTTCAGACTCCATACATTTCAGCCGTTTAAGGCCTCCATTTCCGACAGATGATGGTTGTTCCCACGCCGAGGGTCGAATCGATCTCAAAGTCGTCCATAAGCCGCTTTGCGCCTGGTAGCCCCATCCCCATACCGCGGGAGGTGGTGTAGCCATCTTGCATCACCTTGCTAATGTCTTCAATACCAGGCCCTTCATCTTGAAACTCAAACTCGATGCCCTTTCGCCCTCCGCGCTCCACTTTCCGTATCGACACTTGGCCTTTTCCTGCATAGAGAAAGACATTGCGTGCCAACTCACTCACAGCAGTTGCTATCCGCGCTTGGTCTATAGCGCTAAAGCCAATGCTCTTGGCTATATCACGTGCTACAGAGCGGGCGGTGACGATATCAAGATCGCTCTGGATTGGTGTTACGCTACTCTCTGGTAGCATTGATTATCCTGTCACTTTCTACGTGTTCAATCGCCTCCCATTCACCCCTTGGCAGAGCCGGAGGAGGCGCTTGATCACGGTCGAACTTCCTGCTTTCGCCCAACAATCCCGCACAGTTCTACACGATATCTATACATGCTCTGGGTTTCTGGTGGCCGAACGTGTCGTGGCAAACCCGCTCTTCCCACCGACAATCTACAGCCAATAAGCTTCTGAGTCGTGTGTGATAGAGAATATGATAGCAGAAATAAGAGGGTTCAGCAAAAAAGAAACAACGATCTTCATAGGGCCAATCGAGGAGGAGGAGAGAGGTGGGTATCGCAGAGTACGTAGAGCTGTTTGAAAAGGTGACAGTCGATCCGCTTTTCAGACAATCTTTCAGAGTGGGCGTCGGGCTGGTACCCCCGTCGCGCGCGGAAAGCGGGATGGGGTTGGGGTTTTCTTGGCGAGTATCACCACCGTCCGCGGCTCAACCGCGGGGAGGTGTACCGGCTCAATGGCCAATACCGCCCCGCCAAGCTGCTCAACCGCCGTCGTGGCCTGATGCACCTCGTCGTGGCAATCGCCGCCTTTGGGGGCCAATACCCGCCCGCCAACGCGCACCAATGGGAGACAATACTCTGCCAACACTCGTGTATCGGCCACCGCCCGCGCCACGGCTACATCGTAGTGCTGCCGGTGCGAGGGGTGACGGCCAAGGACTTCGGCGCGGTCGGTGCATATTTGCACATCTGTCAGGCCAAGCAGCGACACCATATGCTCAACAAAAGCGGTCTTCTTCTTAATCGATTCGACAATCGTCACGTGAAGGGAGGGGAATGCGATTTTGAGCGGCAGACCGGGGAACCCCGCCCCACTCCCAATATCGACCAACGTGCGCGGCATATCGCCCCACACCCGCGCGCACCAAAGCGAGTCGAGGAAGTGGCGTGTAATGATATCCTCTCTCTCTGTGATGGCAGTCAGGTTGGTGTGCTCATTCCAACGCTGTAGCTCATTGAGGTAGGTGGCGAAGTGGGCTTGCTGCTCATCCGAAAGCGCTATCCCCCACGAATGGGCGATTTCAGCCAACTGCGGCAAATGCCCCGCCACAGACATCCCCCCGCTCATCGCTGATCACTCTCGCCGCGGTAGAGCTGACGTTGGTTGATGTAGGCAATCACCTCATCTGGCATCAGGTAGCGCACAGAACGTCCTTCTGCAATGCGCCGCCGAAGATCCGTACTCGCAATCGCCAATTGCGGGCCTTGTACCCAGGTCAGTCGTTCGGCGATGTTTGGGAAGGGGGCGAGGAGCGGGGCAATGGCATCGTCGTAAGAGGTACCGGGTCGCGCAATCACCACCAACTGCGCAAGTTTGATGATATCACCCGCCGCATGCCATTGGTCAAAGGTAGCGAGGGCATCGCTGCCAAGCAGGAAGAACAACCTTATCTCTGCCCCAAGCCGCTCTCGAAACTGCCGCAGCGTATCGACGGTGTAGGAGGGCGGGGGGCGGTGCAATTCGGTGTCGCAGGGGATGAGGGCAGGGTTGTTTTGGCAGGCAAGCTGTACCATCTCAAAGCGCTGTTCGGGGGGAGCGTCGTGTTTGCCTTGCTTGAGGGGCTGATGGGCGCTGGGGATGAGGTACACCCGCTCAATGCCCAACACCGTCCGCGCCTCCTCCGCAAGGGCGAGGTGGCCATAGTGGATCGGGTCGAACGTCCCCCCAAGCAGCCCAACAGACATCTTTACCTTGGCTTTCTCTGGCGTCTCAACGCGCTATTGCGATGGCTATGAGCGGCGCGACATCGGCTCTTTCTGCAGCGATGGCGGGGTTTGTTGCCGCCGCCCATGAGATGCATGAGATGCATCGGTGCGGTCTGCGTGTTCAGAGCGTCCTGCCCGTCCTCTCGCCATCTCCCGCTCATCTACCACGCCATCAACCGTGCGGGTATCTGGGTCGTCGGCGGAGGGTTCGGGGAGAGCATTGTCGGTCAGGGTTTGGTGGACGTAGTCAAGATAACCGCGTATCTCTTCATTGTCTTCAAGGCTGTTGAAGGGGAGCGTCGCCCCGCTGACCGTCTTGACGCTTTGGCCCATCTCTTTGAGCGTCCGGTCAATGCCTTGCACCAAGCCGCGCATCACCCCCGCAAGCTCTTCGCGCTCATCCACGGTCAGGTTGGCGAAGCCGATCAGTGCTTTCTCCTGCGCCCGCAAGAGCGTACTGCGCATAATCGCGATGTCGGCCTGCGCCTGCAGTTCATACCGCTTGACGAGCTGTGCCTGCCTCATCTGCTCGGCCAGCTCTTCCGAATTGACCGGCGTCCATAGCAGGGCAGGGATGATGATGAAGCCGATGATCCCCACAAATACCTGCTGCAGGATGAGGTTGGTATCGGCAACCACCTGTTGCGTCGCCCACCAACTGTACTGTATCTCAAAAGAGTAGTAGAGCAGATAGCCAGAAGTGAGCATAATCACCAGGTTGCCCCACGTTTTGGCGTTGATTTTCTGCAGGAGCATCCCGCCGGGCGACCACGGGATAAGAAAGGAAATAAGAACGGGCGGCGCAAGCACCATAATCGCCGTAAAGGCAATCGCCATCGTGGTATTATTGGTGAGTTGGCTTTGCACCCCCCACCAATACATCGCTGACCCTGCCATCGCGACAAAGGCCAAGAGTGTTAAGACATTTTTTGCCGTGAAAATAGGCCCGAACCCGCCCGATTTTTGTCCTCGCATCATATTAACATATCGACCAGCCACGCGATGCCACCTTTCCGTTCAAATCCAATAGCAAAATCAAAGGTTCTCTTCCTCTTTCGTTCGTTTCTCGTTCGTTTCTCGTTCGTTTTATTAGCGTGGTTGAATATCTGGCGTCAAAAAGACGTAGGTTTCTATCGTATCGCCATACCCCGCCGCGTGGATACGGTCAACCAGCGCGGAGGAGATAGCCGTCAAGCCATAGCTCTGATTGACGTGGTAGATGACCTCAAGAGCGGCAATGCCTTGGCCACGCAGGGTAAATGTCGCCGTCGCCTCAAAATCGCCCGCAAAGCTCCCCAAGATGACATGCTGCTGATTGACGGGATCATACCACCACAGCTCGCTGCCGGAGGTGGTGTAGGGTTGCGGTGTGTCAAAGACTTGTCGGTCTCCCTGCTGCCGTCGCCACCGCTCCTCATTGGTCAACACCGGAAAGGTTGGGGCTGGTATCGTGGCGATTGGCGTGGGAGGGGTGGTAGGGAATGGCGTATTTGTGGGGGTTGCGCTGGCAGAAGGCGTTGGTATGTCGGTTGGGAGGGCGTTTTCGGCAGATGCAAATAGCAATGGGGCCGTGGTTGCTACCGGAGATGGCGAGAGGAGCACCGTTGGTGAAATAACGGCACTCTGCATTCCTTCTACATCAGAGGTAGTTATGGTTCCCCCGCCCTCCACCGCGGCAGAAGGAGTGGTGGTTGATACGCTCTGCGATGGGGAATTGCCAAGCTCCAAGGCTTGCATACACCCAGCCAACCAGAGCACCCCCACCAGCCCACTGATGATACGAAGAGCATTGGTCACGATGACACGAATGCCCCGTCTTGCGCCTTGAAACATCGGGTTGCTCATTGCGACGTGGCAGGAATATCTCCTGCAAGAAGATCTCAAATCCTCAGGGTGGCCAGGAGCAATTGCGTTGCTCTTATTGAAGCATTGTACCATAGTTCAGTCGTGTTGCAAACAGCAAACAAGAGGCTTTCTACCGGCTTTTGATGGGGCAGAATGGGGAGGAGCGGGAGAGGAAGGAACGGTTGTCGCCACAATGCGCAAAGCTGTTTCAACGAACGTGGTATAATTTGGTGCCAACGTGGAATGTGGAACATGAAATAACATGGGCGGCTCGCAAGCAACGACCGCTAACGACCGCTAACGACCGCTAACGACCGCGCTATCCAGCGTTATCCCAGATTGTCAAGGAGGACATTTTTATGAAGTATTACGGACCCGAAGCAATACACAATGTTGGCATCTTCGGCCACGTCGGGTGCGGGAAAACCACCCTCACCGAAGCGATGCTGATGCGCTCTGGTGGTCTCAGCCGCTTGGGGCGCGTGGAAGATGGCAACACCGTGAGCGACTACGACCCGGAGGAGCATAAGCGGGGGATGTCCATCAACCTGAGCGTGGTGCCGCTTGAATGGAACGACAATAAAATTACCATTCTTGACGCACCCGGGTACGCCGATTTTGCCGGTGATATGGCGGCGGCGATGCAGGTTATCGATGGGGCTATCATCACGATGGACGCCTCCGCTGGTGTCGAAGTGGGGACAGAGCTTGTGTGGGAGATGGCGGTGCAGGCAAAGGTGCCTCGCATTCTGCTCGTCAACAAGCTTGACCGAGATAACGCCAACTTTTTCCGTTGCGTCGAGCAAGCCCGTGAGATTTTGGACGACTCCGTCACGCCAATGCAGATCCCGATTGGCAATGCCAAGGATTTTCAGGGGATCATCTCGCTGCGGCAGCAGGCGGCGTGGATCTGCTCTATGAACCAAGATGGAAAGTCGCAAGAGCAAGATGTCCCGCCAGAACTCATTGAACAGATGCACGAATGGCGCACGCAACTGATTGACAAAATTGCCGCCACGAATGATGATTTGATCGAGAAATATCTGGAGAATGGGGAAGACGCCCTCACGCCAGAAGAATTAGTGCGCGGGCTGCGCGCGGGTATCGCCAATGGGAGCATCGTGCCGGTATTCTGCGGCTCAGCGGCGCTTGTGTCTGGTATCGGGCACTTGCTTGACGGGATTTTGGATAGTATCCCCTCCGCCGCCCGCAAGACCACCACCGCCACGCACCCCTCCACTGGCGAGCCGGTTATTCTTGCGTCGCAGAAGGATGCGCCACTCAGTGCGCGGGTCTTCAAGACCTTGGTCGACCCCTATGGCAAGGTTAGCTATTTCCGTGTCTATAGCGGGGAAATGCATTCCAACTCATCGGTGCACAACAGCCGCACCAATAAAGAAGAACGCATTGCGCAGCTTTACAGCGTCCGCGGCAAGGATCAGCACCCCGAAGCGGTGATTGGCCCGGGCGACATTGGAATGGTCACCAAGCTGACCGAAAGCACCACGGGTGATACCCTCTGCGACCAGCAACACCCCGTTGAGCTGCCACCAATGACCTTCCCCGAACCCGTCTTTACGGCGGTGGTCAAGCCGCATGGCCGCTCCGACCTCGACAAGCTGGGGACAGCGATTGCGCGGGTGGTTGAGGAAGACCCCACGTTGCGCGCCTCGCGTGATGCCGTCACGGGAGAGACGCTCCTCTCTGGCCTTGGCGAAAGCCATCTCTCAATCATCGCTGAGCGCATGAAGCGCAAATATGATGCAAATGTCGATATTGAGCTACCGCATATCCCCTACCGCGAGGCGATACGCGCATCAGCCGAATCTAACTACCGCCATAAAAAGCAGACCGGCGGCGCGGGCCAATTCGCCGACGTGACTATCCGCATTGAGCCGCTTGAGCCAGACCCTGGACGCGAAGATCCGCTCGAATTCCACAACAATATTGTAGGTGGGGTGATTAGCAAAGGGTTTATGCCCGCGATTGAGAAGGGCGTCCGCGAGGCGATGATGGAAGGTATCCTTGCCGGAAACCCCGTCCTTGATGTCAAGGTTTCGGTGATCGACGGCAAAGAGCACCCCGTCGACTCCAAGGAGATCGCCTTTAAGACAGCCGGATACCAGGCCTTTAAGCACGGCGCGGCAGATGCAAGGCCGGTCATCATGGAGCCAATCTACCTGCTTGAAGTGACCGTGCCAGAGCAGTTTGCGGGCGATATTATGAGCGATATGAATACGCGCCGCGGGCGGGTGCTAGGGATGATGCCTGCCGAACGCAACCGTACGACGATTAGCGCCAACGTGCCGCTCGCAGAGTGCCAGCGCTATGCGACAGAGTTGCGCGGGCTGACGCAAGGGCGCGGTATGTTTACCATGCGGTTTGACCGCTATGAGGAAATGCCGTCGAACGTTATTGAGGCGTTGGTGGAGGAGTATAAGCGCTCCCGCGAGCATGAGTAGGCATACATAAGCGCTCTGCATCGCCCACCTCATAATATGGCGTACATATAACTGTCATACAAACGTCATACAAACGTCCCCCACCACTCCCGTCGCAGGGAAAATGGCGGGGGACGGTTTGTTTTTGGTGCGAGAGCCGCGAGACGATGCTCGTTATAGACGATGTGCTAGCTATTTGGCGAACTCTGCCAATGCTTTGTGGGCCTTGGTGCCGTAGACCATCGATGGCCCACCACCCATCAGCACGGCAACCGAAATCGTCTCGGTGATATCTTTCTCGGTCGCCCCAGCCTTGAGGGCATCCTCAACGTGGCAGGCAATACACCCTTCACAGCGGATGGCGATGGCGATGCCAAGGGCGATCAGTTCTTTCGTCTTGACAGAAAGCTCTCCCTCAGAGACACACGCCTTGTGGAGCTGCTGGAAAGCGGCAACCGTATCTTGTTCTACTTTCCCCAGCGACGCGACTCCTTGGCGAAATTCTTTCAATTGGTCTGGAAAC
Organism: uncultured Chloroflexaceae bacterium; assembly: GCA_964526735.1. Taxonomy (GTDB): domain Bacteria; phylum Chloroflexota; class Chloroflexia; order Chloroflexales; family Chloroflexaceae; genus JAAUSY01. The sequence goes on from CAZGLO010000031.1 coordinate 38,425, forward strand.
GACGTATCACTCATAGAGATAAACGCACAACTCTACTGCACTCACCAAACATGTGGTGACGGTAGAATAAGTACGCAGTAATCCTTTCAATACTATGCTGCTGTGACTACTCCCAACCCGAAAGGGTTGGGCTTCTCGGGTCGAAACCCAGGCTGT